>DKOG01000041.1 GCA_002469915.1 Bacteroidetes bacterium UBA7368 | reverse complement strand
GCGCTTGAAGGGGTTCGGTTGCTCTCCAGAACGGAAGGAATTATTCCCGCTCTGGAAACGGCCCATGCGATAGCCGCTTTGCCCGATCTCGTGAAAAAGTACGATTCTGATCAAATTATGGTCGTCTGTTGTTCCGGGCGCGGTGACAAAGACATGGCCACCATCTCAAATTACATTTAAGCATGGCTTCAGATTCTAACATTGCCAGACATATACGATCTGTAGTCGGACGAGGCGAAAAAGCACTCGGTATCTTTTTGACTAGTGGCTTCCCAGACCGCGCATCATCTCTTCCACTTCTCCAAGCGATTGATGCAGGAGGGGCTGACTTCATCGAATTAGGTATGCCCTTTAGCGACCCTTTGGCTGAAGGGCTGCCCATCCAGTACTCTTCTCAGGTGGCCCTAAGCGGGGGAATCACAATGCAGGACACCCTGCAGATCGCAAAAGATTTTCGAGCTTCGTCTGAGACCCCGCTTATTTTAATGGGGTATGGTAATCCGATTCTCCGATACGGAGTGAGCAACTTTTTCGAAGACGCCCGGTCAAGTGGTGTAAATGGTGTCATTCTACCGGACGTCCCCCCGGAAGAAGGCTCCTTCTTTGTTCAGGCAGCCAAATCCTCTGGAGTCGACTTTATTAGCCTTATTGCCCCAACTACACCGAGCGATCGTGTTACAAAGATAGATGAGATCTCATCCGGATTTGTTTATGCGGTTTCAATTACGGGAATCACGGGAGCCGATCTAGGATCGAAAAAGCCTATTCTGGACTACCTGAAGCATTCTAAGTCACTGGTAAAGAACAACCCTCTCATGGTCGGTTTTGGAATCCGAACCCAGGCTGATGTTGTTGAGATGACCCAAGATGCAGACGGTGCGATTGTCGGATCAGCGTTGGTCTCCCTTGTGAGACGTTTATGGGAAGACAATTCGCTATCATTGGCGGAGCGTCTCTTAGAAATACAGACCTTTATTCACGATTTGAAAACCGGGACTCTGAATGAGCCATTTGAGAACATCGATTAGTTCACTACTTCTCGTCGCATTTGTCTTTCTGACAGGATGTGAAAGCCTTGAATATCGACCCAGTGCGGTCGGTAAAGAAGGTGAAATCATTGTTGTCGCTGATTCAGCGAGTTGGAATGGTGAACTCGGAGAATCCATCCGAAGATATGTGTCGCCTTACCTGGGGACCCTTCCAGCACCTGAACGTGAATTCACGCTCCGGCATCGCACCATCTCCTCACAGAGCGCGATGGAAGCGATTCAAAAACAGAAAAACGTTCTCTTTATTTCCCCACTATCCAGTGAATCGTCCGAAGCATCCTTTCTTCGGTCTCGGCTAGACGAGCAGGTTGAATCTGCCATTATGAATGGAGAGTCAACAGTCGTTTCAAGATCCGATCTGTGGCGAGCAAATCAGCAGGTCGTCTATCTACTTGGAGATTCTGAAGAATCTCTTATGACATTGCTCGAAGAACGCGGTGAAGACATTCGCTACACATTCAATACCATAACTCGGGAACGCCTGGAAGTTGATATGTTCGAAAAGGGGCGTCAACCGGATATGGAAGCGGCTCTGATGGACAAGCATGGCTTTGCAATCAATGCTCAACATGACTACTTCACGGCGATAGATACCACTGATTTTGTCTGGTGGCGCAGGGTCGTAACCTCTAATTCATGGAGAAGCGTCTTCGCGTACTACATAGATGATTTCAATCCTGCGAATCTGACACCCGAGTGGATTCATGAGGCTAGACAACGTCTCACGGAAACACATATCAAAGGGAATATGGACGGTTTTATAGCCATCGATATCCGCCGTGAACTGAATACAGAAAACATTGATTTCATGGGCCGCTTTGCCTACGAAACACGCGGCCTCTGGCATATGATAGGTCGAGATGAAGACCGGAATATGGTGGAGTACGGTATGGGTGGTCCCTTTCTGAATTACACCTTCTACGACGAAGACACTGGAAGATTGTATATGATTGATGGGATGGTATTTGCTCCGGGATATGACAAGAGAGAGTTCCTTCGCCAAATGGAAGTGATCGCTTACACCTTCCGTACACGAACCGATGTGGCATCAATCAATCAGCCAGCCTCCTGACCGTGCATTCACGTTTTCCCATTCTACTCTTCTCCTTGATCGTTATCCCGATTCTAGTTTCCGCGTGCTCTGACGCTACAGATCGTACGTCAATGGGATATGCCGATACAGATTCCGTACTGGTTCAGGTCTTGATTGATCTGCATGAAGTAGATGCCAGGGCGTTTCTTTCCGCCCGCGCAGAGACCGATGAATCCGGTACGAGTATCGCGAATCTGACTTTCACCGACCTCGGCCTTAGGGACTCTGTATTGAACCTACACGGACTGAATGAAGATACTTTTGCGTCCCTGATAGAAGACCAATTACTTGATCCAGAACGTTTTCTAGCTACCTACAATCGAGTTCTGGATCGAGCTTCCGTTCAAGGTAATTGACGAGCGCAAATGTCACAGTTTCCGCATTGTTGGGGGCTGAGTTCTGAAAAGTAGCCGAGCAACCCCCAGCGACGACACAGAGGGCGGTCTACGTATCTACGCATGTAGCCAAAAAGCCGTCTTGATCGCCTTACCCGTAGCTTTCGAATCGTTCCGTCCTGCAGGAGCGCCAGCCTAGCTAACTGTGCATCCGGCGTGACAATGATTTCTGCTAATGCGGGCCGGCCGTCCCGGCCGGCCCGCCCCGCTTCCTGATAGTATGCCTCCAAGGATGCAGGAAGGCCAACATGTAGCACTAAGCGCACATCCGCGCGATCGATACCCATTCCAAAGGCATTCGTGGCGACCATGACCCGAACCTTTTTCTGCATCCAAGCCCTTTGATTGCGCTCCCGCTCCTCCTGATCCATCCCTCCGTGATAGGCCCGCACACTAATTCCAGCTCGGGTCAACTTTTCTGTCCATACCTCAACTCCCTGGCGGGTCGAATCATAGAGAATGGCAGGCCCGGGAGTCGATTCCAAATGAGATAACACGCGTGGGCGAGCATCCATTTGGTGGGTAATTGAAAAGTGGATATTTGGCCGATCAAATGAGGACTGGATCGTTCTAGCTGCTTTCATTTTCAAGCTTTGGACAATATCCCTGCGAGTTCGTGGAGTAGCTGTGGCGGTAACGGCACACATAGGAACGTCAGGAAGAGCATTTCTGAGTTCAAAAATAGCGCGATAGGCCGTTCTGAAATCATGTCCCCATGAACTGATGCAATGAGCCTCGTCCACTGCAATGAGTCGCACGCTAGATTGCTGAATCAGGCGTCTTAGTTGACGCGACTTAAGACGCTCAGGAGCTAAATACAAGAAGAAGGGGCCCCCTTTCATACGTGTCAGAACGTGCCCGAAAACAGCTGGCTCAACACGTCCGGTCATTGAAAACGCAGGAATGCCTCGCATGGTTAGGCCAACAACCTGATCGTGCATAAGAGAAATCAGCGGTGAAATGACCAATGTGACCCCTCCAAAAACAATACCGGGTACCTGAAAGCAAATGGACTTCCCCCCGCCTGTGGGTAACAGTCCCAGCGTGTCCCGTTTTTCAAGCACTGAGTTAATCACTTCTCTTTGCGCAGGACGAAAGTCCGAAAACCCCCAGTATTGCCTCAGAACGACGGTTGCAAAGGCTTGCTGGGTTCTAAGCGCTTCTTGATCCGAAGGGCTACCTGTGTCTGACGGCGTCAAGCACGAGCTTGACCACCTGCGTGGCCTCCACCCCGTCAATTTCGATCGTTTTATGGGCCCTTTCATACACCGATTTCCGTTGGGTCAGGAGATGCTGAATGCGGGCCTCCAGTTCAGCACCTTCAAGCATATTACCCTGCGGCCCAAACAATAGAGGCCGAGTCTGTCGGGATTGTGACAATCGGTGAGCCAGAAAAGCCGCCGATGCCTTGAGGTAAATAAGAAAACCGGAGGCCAAACAGAGAGATAGGTTATCTTCTTGGGTCAGTGTACCCCCACCTAAAGAAATCACGATATTCGTTGTTCTGGAAGACTCTAGAAGGCAAGCTTTTTCCTCTTCTCTGAAAACCGGCTCTCCAAGGACATCGAAAATGGCCGGGACAGACATTCCCAGCTTAGTTGTAATTTGCTCATCCAGATCGACACAGTCATACTGAAGCTTCTTGGCTACTCGTGGAGCGACGGTCGACTTCCCAGCCCCCATAAATCCGGTGATATATATCCTCTGGGTCGCTGCCATGTAGTACTTTCTGTAAACGGTTTTTAAACACTTCAAGTTAAGCAGTACTCCTTTGCCTACCTACCGACTGGATATTGAATATGATGGGACCGATTGGCATGGATGGCAGATTCAGCCTGATGACCCCACCGTTCAGGGTGCGATTGAAATAGCCCTAAAGACCGCCCTGCGCCAATCCGTGTCAATTACGGGCTCAGGTCGTACCGATTCAGGTGTCCACGCGAGTGGTCAAGTTGCTCATTTTTCTGTAGAAGATGAGGTGGACGCTCACCGGTTGCTCGCCTCGTTAAATGGGCTTGTGCCAACCTCCGTTGCCATTCGGGCGGTCCGCCAGGTTCACGATGACTTTCACGCCCGCTTCGACGCCCGTTCTAGAAAGTACCGCTATCGTATCGCTACACGATACATTGCCATAGGCGCGCCGTACAGATGGTTTGTGCGACCCAAACCAAACTTCGACGTCATGAATCAAGCGGCAGCATTGCTCCTTGGGACTCAAAATTTTTCCTCCTTCTGCCGCACCGCATCGGAGACCGAAAACCGGGTCTGTACGATTTCCGAAGCACGTTGGATTGCGTCTCCCGATCGAATGGGAGATGTGGACTTTATCATTCAGGCAGATCGCTTTTTGCATGGCATGTTTCGAGCCATAGTCGGTACACTGCTAGAGATTGGACATGGAAAATCCACCGCTGAGTCAATCAAAGATGTCCTTACTGCCGAAGATCGGAGAGCCGCTGGTTTTGCAGCTCCAGCCCGTGGGCTGTCTCTTGAGAAGGTTGAGTACGATGAAGAGGGGCAATAATTCGGTCCCCACGGAGCTAGCTCAATCTTAGTTCGTACCATGCCATTATGATACCGCACCGCCTCTCATTTTTTTGTTTACTCCTTTTTGGACTGTTCGCATCTGGTTGCGACCGGGCCTTTTCGGATGTAGGTGCAGCCACCATTGAAGTGGTGAGCCCTGATATCCAAGTCGCTCTTACAGAGCCGACCTTGAATCTCGAGCTACGGGTTGAGTCCGTAAGAGAAGTGACGCGGGTTAGATGGCAGGATACCGAGTTTGGCCGAGGCAACGGTACTGACTTGTGGCAGGCTACCCTTCCCCTTGAAAAAGGGCTGAATCAGTTTGTGATCGAAACCGTGGTAGATGACGGCCCATCTGCGTTAGACACCGTATCTGTTTTTCATCTTGAGTATGAGCTATCTCAGGCCCAACCGCCGGTTCTCACATTCGGTACCGGTGGTCATACGTTGAGCCCATTACCTAACGGTGACCTATTGCTCGTGGGTGGATCGTTCCTGGTAGGCAACGTTTCTGGACTCGACGCCCAACGACTTCCGTCCGGAGAATCCTCCTTTCGACCAGAGCGAGGTCTACCCGTCTTCGGACGTGTCGGCCACACAACAACGGTTCTTCCCGATGGCAGGTTGCTCATTCTGGGAGGTGCGGACATTGGAAATATTCAAACAGTAGATGACTTGCATGAAGCCGTCGAAGTGTTCGATCCTTCCACGGATACGTTTAAACAGATTCCGGTAAGTGGCCCTCCTATTCGAAGAACGTACCATTCAGCCATCCTTAGGGTTGTTCCGGACCGCACCTTTATAGTGGTGTTCGGAGGTCGAGGGGACACGCGCTATTCACCGAGCCCCGTTCTGGGAATCAGGCAAGATATGCGCACCTTCCAATTGAGGAATGACTCACTTTTTGCACTTTCGCCTTCCATTGGCCCTTTCATTGACTTAATGGCCGGACACACGCAAACGGCACTTACCCAGGAAGAACCGGGCACTGCACATACCTTTTTGATCAGCGGCATGCGGTTTGGGACGTCACTCGAGGCCGCATCGATTTGGATGGATTTTGAGGGAGCGTTTGGTATCGACATCGTACCGGGCAATACCATGCTGACACCCCGAATCCGACATGCGTCTATTCTCATAGAAGACGGATTCATCGCTCACTTCGGGGGTAGAGGGTCAGATCCGGAAACTGTTTTCGACCGAGGAGAACTATATGTGGAGGCCATCGATCAGTACTTTTACCTGCCGTTTACCTTGGCTCCCAGATATGGACTAACGGCCAACAGGCTACCTGACGGGCGCATCTTAGTACTAGGAGGTTTCGATGAATTTGGAACCGCCACGTCCACCGCGGAATTCATATCATTGGACGTTCAATAATCGGGTCGAACTTCACCTCTAGGCCAGCCAGCCTACGGTTTGGAGAGACATTAAAAAGAGACTCCTCGACCGATCTCCTATTATCATCGTAGCAGTTAATGAGCAAAATTGATTTCCGTGTTTTTTCGGAAACCGACCGACTAAATTCCGTGGTTGTGCACACACCGGGGCCTGAAATGGACCTCGTTTCCCCGCACGACCGAGAAGCCCTCCTATTTGAGGACATTCTATATTTAAGCCACGCCCGAAAAGAACATGAGCTTATGTGCTCTGTGTTCGAAAAAGTGGTCGGTAAGCAGGGCGCAGTCCTGCAAATCACCGATTTACTGAGAGAAACTTTTGAGTTGGAAGAAGCCAGAATGGACTTCGTAGACCAATTCATTCTCGCGTCTCCGGGGGCCAACCTCCAGGTATTTCGAGATGACTTATCCCATCTTTCAGCGGAAGATCTTTTCCATTTTGTTCTGACAGGCGAGTCTTCCCTCTCTATTGAAGCCAAGCCGCTGCCCAATCTCATGTTTATGAGAGATCTTGCCGCAGTTGTTGGTAATCATATCGTGCTCAGCCATGCGGCTACGAGCGCTCGCGCCAGGGAAAGCATCATTATCAATGTGGTCGTATCGCATCATCCTGCTTTTGCGAAATTCAAGGATCACGTGATTAAGCTTCCGAAAGGGGTTACGTTTGAAGGAGGCGACCTGCTCGTTGCTTCTGACGATACGATCGTGATCGGGAATTCGGAGCGGACTTCTCTTGGAGGCGTCATCTCGGTGGCCAGAGCACTTTTCGCCGCTACTGAGATTCAAAATGTCATTATGGTCAACTTGCCCAACGAGCGATCATGTATGCATCTCGATACCGTGTTTACTTTCGTCTCTCCTGATGAATGTGTTGTGTTTCCGCCGCTTATCGACTTAACCGGTTTAAATAACGTTATCACGTTTTCCCGAGGAGATGAGCCGGACAACTTGGTTTCACGTGTACACGAAAATCTACATTCAGCATTAGAGTATAATCTCAAACGCAGTATCACCTTTGTTCCTTGTGGCGGACTCGATCCATTGAGCCAACAGCGGGAGCAATGGACAGACGGTGCTAACTTCTTTGCTATTGCCCCAGGAGTTGTCATTGGATACGATAGAAACGGTCGCACCTTTGACGAAATGGCCTCGCTTGGCTATCGCGTTGTTACGGCCGAAGGATTTCTGTCATACTACCAAGAAAGCACGTGGGAGCCTGGAGAGAAAATTGCTATCAAGCTGGACGGTTATGAGTTGTCTCGCGGAAGAGGCGGTCCAAGGTGTATGACGATGCCGATAGCGCGAGATTAAGCATGAGTTTAAAAGAGATGGTTGCGGACCACAAGCGCTGGATGAAGGTTGCGATTCGGCAAGCGGAACGTGCATTCGATGATGGCGAGGTGCCCGTGGGTGCTGTCGTGGTACAAGACAACCAAATTATCGGCCGAGGATACAACCAGGTAGAGCGCCTTTCGGACCCAACAGCTCATGCAGAGGTGATTGCAATAACTGCCGCTTGCGATACGCTGGGCACCAAATGGCTAAATGATTCAACTTTGTACGTAACGCTTGAGCCATGCCCAATGTGTGCAGGTGCAATATGGCTTGCCCGCTTAAAACAGGTAGTTTATGGGGCATTCGATGAAAAAGCAGGTGCAGCCTCGACCCTGTATAATATTCCCCAGGATCCCAGATTGAACCATTATGTTGATCTTATTTCAGGGATTGAAGAGGAGGCCTGTGCATCCATTCTGACTTCATTTTTTGAAAAAAAGCGACAGCAAGCACATGAGTGAATCACAGCAGTACGATGTCGCCATTGTTGGTGCTGGCCCGGTTGGGCTAGCATGTGCCATTGAGGCTGGACGTCAGAATTTAAGTCACATCGTGGTCGAAAAAGGTTCGTTAGTCAACTCCCTAATTGGCTATCCCACGAACATGGAGTTTTTCTCAACGCCTGAACTCCTCGAAATTGGTGGGTATCCGCTCGTGTCCTCCCGCTACAAGCCGCTCCGGGAAGAAACCATAGATTACTATCATCGCGTTGCGCGTACAGAAAATCTGAATATTCACTTGTCAGAAAAAGTGCTCCGGTTAGAGGGAAAACGGGGGCAGTTCACTCTGTATACTGATAAAAAGTCTATTCAAACACGCAATGTGATTGTCGCGACCGGATTCTTTGATCAGCCTAACTTGCTGAATGTGGAAGGCGAAAATCTGGACCATGTCCACCACTACTTCAAAGAGGCCTACGCATATTCTGGTCGAGACGTTGTCGTAGTGGGCGCGAAAAACTCGGCAGCTAAGGCAGCCTTGCTTCTAAACAGGCAAGGAGCAAACGTTACGATGCTCATTCGGGGAGCAGATGTAGCGCCCACAGTGAAGTACTGGATCAGACCCGATCTGATAAACAGAATTGATGAAGGATCCATCGCCGTATTTTACCATACCAAAATCACAGGTATTACCGCATCCACAGTGCATTTTACGGATAAGACGGGAGAGCATAGTCTGCCATCTGACGCTGTTTTTGCGTTGATCGGATACCACCCGGATTATAGCTTTCTCAGGGAGTTGGGTATTGACATAGACAATGATGCCGTAGATACGCCTCATCATGATCCAAATACATTTGAATCGAATAGAAAAGGGGTATACTTGGCGGGTACAGTTTGTGGTGGCCGGCATACCAGCAAGTGGTTTATTGAAAACGGCCGTTTTCACGCGGAAGTAATTGCGACACAAATCGCCAACGTCCTTAGTGCCTAATTTTGGTATTGAATCCTACTAAATGGCACTTCATTTTGCCTGTGCTAGACGAATGAAAAATTCCACCTATCCGAAAATGCCCTTGATTCGCTTCATGCTTTCCATATTGAGCATGTGCTTCGTTTATACGAGTGCAGAAGCACAACAGTTTATAGACCGAGCCGAAGATGCCGGCCTTCAAAATGCCTTCAATGGACACGGTATGTCCGTAGCCGATTATGATTTGGACGGCGACTTAGATTTGTACGTTGTAAGCTACAGGGAGTACGACATCGGTGACCCACGTACGTGGAATCACCTGTATAAAAACAACGGAGATGGTACCTTTACTGACGTCACGAATGAATCTGGAACCCGGGTTGAAACCATTGATGCCCTCCCTGTCCGATCTATGGGCAATAAAATGGGAGCTTCTTGGGGCGACTACGATAATGATGGAGATCCAGATCTTATTCTCACCAATGTTGGGCCTGAAGTATTGTTCAAGAACCT
>DKOG01000278.1 GCA_002469915.1 Bacteroidetes bacterium UBA7368 | reverse complement strand
CCCTTGCAATGACCTCAAAGGAGCCATTACTAGTCATAATCGAGTCTCGAAGTAATGCCAAGCGCTCAAGAGCAGGTTTTTCATCTACCTTGCGTTCATCAAACGAGATAAGAATGTGATTGTAATCGATGTTCTCACCACGACGCGCATTTACTCTCAAAAAGTGCAGTCCGAACTGTGTTTCGAAGATGCGCGAATAGGCAGCTATAGGTGAGCGGGCCGCAACGGCAGCAAACTCAGGCACCACCTCAGACAGGGACATATCTTCGTACAGACCACCATTTGAGGCCGAACCGGGATCATCTGAAAACAATTCAGCCATGTCTTCCATGCTAATCACACCCGCAATCACTGAATCTCGTGCAGCAGTGATGATTTCCATGGCTTCCGTTCTGGCTTCTTCCGTTACTACGGGTAGGCGCACAATGTGTGAAACCCGAACCATATCTGGCATAGATGGAAGGGAGTCAGTAGGAAAGGCCTCGAACCAATCTGCGATATCGGTCGGCGTCGCTTTTATGGTCCCGGTTTTCTGACGTCTGAATTCGTCAGCCAAAAGCATATCCCGAAACTCTTCGCGTAAATCCGACTTGATCTCGATAATGGAACGTCCGTAAAGCTCTTCCATTCGCGCCTGTCCGCCCACTTGGGCTTGCATCTGTTCGATCCTGGAATCGAGCATCTGATCTACCTGCTGGTCTGTAATAACCAAGTTGGTGTCTCGTTTCGCGTGAATGGTCAACACTTTTTCGTTGACCATCTGACTCAGCGCTTCATTCCAAAGATCGTCGGAATAGACGAGTTCCTGCTGTTGCAAGGCAGCCATAACGGCACCGTCTACTTCAGACTGCAGAATGATATGGTTTCCTACAACAGCCACGATTTCGTCCAATATGCGCTCATCTTGAGCTTGGGCTACGCTAGATGCGCCCCAGAACATGAAAAGAAGAAATAGCAGGACCTTGGAAAACAGTCCGGAGCGAACTGATTCCGTGCGGTCGTGCGAAAGAGCGATTCCGATTGGAGATGTCATAAAGTCGATAATATTCAAACAGGAATTAGAGTTGACGTCAACGTGACGCTGGAGGAGTAAACCCTGCCTTAAGTGAGCACTTGATGTCTATAATTCTGAAAACGTCTGGCTGCAAGTATTAGTATTCGCGCGGCCGGAAAGCGAACAGAAAAGGATCCTCTCTATCTGATTTCCAGATCATCACGAGCCAATGCCCGGGTGCGGAGCCGTTGAACCTGTCGTTCATACAACTGTTTCCTCATCTGAATCGTGACTCTTTTTCTGAGATCGTCGATTATAAGTTCCATGTCAGGAACGTCACCAGATTCTAGTTTTTGTACAAGCTGTATGACGTGATATCGGTCCTCGTGGCTAATTACGGGTAGAATATCTCCCGGATTCAGCTCTTGAATCGTGTTGAGCACTTGCGGAATAGACGAAAACAATTGATTAAGAGGATAGAACGCATCTGGATCCGACACACCAGGCATATGTTTCGCAGATAGCAATGCGTAGGCTTCCATACCCGACTCGTCTAAATCCAGGTCAGCTATTTGGCTTCTGATCGACTCAGCGGAATCTGCATCCAAAAAGATCAGGTGACGAACGCGTGCAAAGGGCTCCCGAAGCGCAAGTTGATTCCTATGCTGCTCGTAATACGTCCGAATAGCGTCTTCGTCCGGTCCTGATTCTAGGTCATCGGTCGTCATTCGGTCGACGATGGCCGATACCATTACGCTACGTGCATTGTCTTCTAATAGACGCTGCACGGAGGGATCAGACATAAGACCCCTATCCACGGCTTCCTGGTACAAGAGCTCATTGGTGATCCAGCGCTCAACAACCTGAGAAACAGCATCTGTTGAGTCTAAAAAAGCCGTTTGGTTCGCCAGAGATCGTTGAACATCAGAGTAGGTGAGAGTGGCAGAGCCTACTCTTGCAACGTAGGACTGATCCTCCTCTGGAACACCACAGGCGACCATGAATCCTAAACCAACTATCCAAATCAATATCAGGAAACGGTTACTCATTGATTGAGGACGGATTATCCGATCGAAAGACAAGGGAAAGGTTGTCTGGGTAGGTCACGATGCCATATTTAGCCCGCAAGCGCGTCATGAGCCGCTCTTCAACTACATCTTGATACTCACCAACGAGAAGGGCTCGGGCTTCTTTAAACGTCATTTGACGAGTGGGTTCTACGCCACCATGGATAAGCACAATGAATCCTCGATTGTAGGGAATTGAATCTGAAATTTGATTCTCTTCCATCTCAAACACCTTGTCATACAGCGATCCACTCGGACTTTCGACGTACGTTGTATCCACCGTTAACGCTTGGTTTTCCGAAAGAAGATCCATCGAGGGATTCTCGCGATACTGACTAATAAAGTCAGAGACGAGTGAATCCGAAACGGAAGAAACGGACAAGACCCGAACCCGATCGTTGAACTGATAATTGGCTTGGTGATCCTCATAGAACAACTTGAGACCTACCGTATCGGATGCCGCAGCAGTCCAAACGGAGTCTTCCATCAGGCGGAAAAGGATGAGTCCATCACGAAACTCCTTCATGGTTGCTCCGAATGAGGCGTCTCTTTGTTCTAGGAGAGAAACTTCCTGTCCAAGAGCTTTTTCATTCAAAAACGTATCCGCCATCGATAGAATGCGAAGCTCAGTTGTCGCTCCATCAGCAAGTCTGTTTTCTGAAAACCACTCTGTAAAGTCGCCAACAGAATACTTCGTTTCACCAAGTGAAAGGAAGGTGAGCGACGAGTCAGCCATTTGGTTTTGCGCCAAGGTTCGAAATAGGGAGTCAGCTGTAAATGAAGCAACCCAACCCCGAACCATCGCGCTATCAATGGAACTGCCCTGTCCAAAGCGGAGAGCACGGGAAAAATCCGTTTCCGCCTGTTTTGAACGAGGAAGTTGATTTACCTGAGCTTTGATGGACTCATACTCTTCCTCGTACGAACCGAACTCATTGAGCTCAACGAGCTGAATAAAGTGGAGTCCAAAGGGTGTCTGAATGGGGCCGGTGGTCTGACCAATTTCAGTTAGCGCAAAAGCGGCATCTCTGAAAGCGAAGGGGAGCCCCGAATCGAATGAGAGCACACCTAGGTCACCACCATTCTGGGCCGAGTTGCGATCGTCTGACAACTCGAGAGCAAGTGACGCAAAGGACTCTCCTTCGGCAAGTTGAGTTTGCACACGGGAAGAACGTTGATCAACATCCGCCATATCTGCTGCGGTTTGACCCCTCGGGCGGATCATGATATGAGCCAACTTTCTATCGGAAGGCATGGGCATACGATCATTCACTTTTAGAATGTGATACCCGAACTGTGACCGAAAGATGTTTGATACGCTATCTACAGGGACCGAAAAGGCTTGGTCTTCAAATTCTTTGACCATCCGGCCGCCACCAAAAAACCCTAAGTTGCCTTGGTAGCCAGCCGAGCCAGGCGCACCTTTTGCGCTGGGATCCATTGAATGCTGTACCGCCATGGTCCCAAACGTACTACCATCGAGTATCTGATTTCGGATATCGGTCAGCTTGTTATACGCTTCTAGCGTATCTGATGGAGAGGCTCCTTCACCTATGGTAATAAGGATGTGGCTTGCATCGACAGCGTGACTACGTCGGTCATGTAATTCTTGAATGAGCGGCTCAATGACGTTTCGTTCCAATAGGTAAGGCCGCGCCATTTGGGAGCGATACTGCTCTATCTCGGCTATCAAGTCGTCACGTTGGTGATAACCAGCAAACCGAGCTTCAAGGACCTTAGCTCTGAAGTTCACATATCGATCAAGAAAATCGAGTAGTTCGTCTTGTGTGGGACGAGTATCAGGCAAAGCGATACCGTTCTTGGAGTACTGCGTTTCAAACTCGCTGACAGAGAGGAATTCGCCGTCAATTAGTGCCAATGCTGGTGTATTAGGGGTGCTTTCCACCATTGTGGTTGCGGAGGGCCCCGAACAAGAGGTCAGCAACAATGCTGTGATCAGGCTTAGTGAAATGGAGGTACTTCTCAGAAACATAGGTTCTTGAATCAAAAATGTGTGCGGTTCGAATAGGACCCTTTTCGAGGTCGCCGGATCATCCACGCAGAGCTTGGAATGTTGGTTCCAATTAAGCGTGGTTTCCACCCAGTATTGATGGTTTACGAATAAAAAACCAGTTGTGGGGCAACTTTGCTCGGACACTTGGGTCATAATCAACAGGTAGCCGAATTATGCTGAGGCTTGTCTTAGGAATAAAGCGCTGAAGACACATTACAGGATTCGCTCATTTATGAATGAATACGACCTCATAGAATCGTTTCAGGCAGGAGACGAATTTGCCTTTGTGGGGATCTACAATAGGTACAAGGGTCCCGTGTATTCCTTTTGTTATAAAATGCTTCTCAATAGAGATAGTGCTCAAGATGTGATGCAGGAGACGTTTCTGCGTGTTTATGAAAATCGAGATCGGCTTTTAAAAACGAGTGCATTCAAGTCTTGGCTTTTTACCATCGCCAGAAATCAGTGTCTGAACGCTATACGAAGAGGCGGTAGGCAAGTAGGGCTGTCTCAAGAGGCTTCGGAGCGACTTCCAGCCCCGGATACCCCTTTTACTCAGATGGAAAAGTCCGAGCAAACTCGGTTTATTTCATCCCTCTTAGAACAACTCAAACCGGATTATCGAGAAATCATCATTCTCAGAGAGTATCAGAATTTGACGTATGAAGAGATTGCTGCCGTAACGCGCACGTCCATTAGCTCTGTGAAGTCTCGTTTATTCAAGGCCCGCAAGAAGTTGGGACTTTTTATCGAGAAAGCGCATCAAGCTCAAACTCGGCGTGCAGAGCTTATCAACAAAGAGCATGGCGTGCAGACGGGCACAAGATGGAATCAGGTCCACCAGATATGATGAAGCAAACTGATAACATAGATGTTAGGGATTCCGAGTTTCTTCCTTTTGAGGAAGATTTGAACTTGTACCTCGATGGCGAGCTATCCGCAGATCGAGAAGCGGCTTTGTTTGCTCAGCTATCCAAAGATGACCAACTTAGATCCCTCATGGATTCCGTATTACTCTTTCGCCGTATGAGTAGGCAAGAGTACATCGCGCTTCCCCCGTCTGCTGATGATCGATTTTTTCAGCGATTGGCTGAAGTAAAGGTAGGGGCGAGTAAGATAGATCGAATCCAGGATAGAGAGCCCTTATGGAATACGCGGAGACCTATTTCCGTGAAAAGCGCAGTTGCTGCTGTTGCTGCCGTTTTTATAGTTGGGCTGTCCCTGCCCATGACGGGTGATGGATTAACGACTAGTTTTTTAGCCCAAGAAGAAGAACGCGTCTTTTTCGATGCTCCAGAAACCCGAGTACTGCAATCCTACATCTATGTATTTGAACCCGGGCTCATGATTGAGGCAGATAAATCAGAATCTGCCCGGTAGGTTAGTTCACAGCCTGAACGCGTTTCCGCCACGCATTTCATCTAGTCTTGCTGAGGTGACGCTCCCAATTGGATCGGGGGGTGGTATATTTTGCGCTTCTACTATTTCGTATCCACTTCGCTATCCTGAAATCGCCATGCGTGTTCGATTTGCACCTAGTCCCACTGGATTTCTCCATATCGGCGGCCTTAGAACGGCTTTGTACAATTACCTGCTAGCTCGAAAAGAGGGTGGTGTATTTGTACTGCGCATCGAGGACACCGACCGTACTCGATTTGTAGCAGATGCCGAACAGGACATTCTGGACAGCCTGAAGTGGGCTGGAATTACGTTTGATGAAGGACCGGGAGTTGGTGGCAAATATGGGCCATATCATCAGTCTGAGCGGTCAGAGCTTTATGCGTCAGTTGCAAAGCAACTCATCGAAGCCGATCACGCTTATATCGCTTTCGATACGCCCGAGGAAATAGAGTCCATGAAGGAACGGACTCGTACGGATTCAAACCCAAACCCCCGTTACGATTACGTTACGCGGATTGAAATGACCAATTCGCTAACCCTGACTGAACAAGAAGTCAAGACTCGAATGGACAGCGGAGCTCCATTTGTGGTTCGACTGAAGATTAATCCGGGGCAAACGGTATCCTTTACGGATGCTATCCGAGGAGACGTTTCGTTTGAGAGTGAAACGGTGGATGATCAGGTATTAGTCAAATCAGATGCATTACCAACCTATCATTTGGCCAATATCGTAGACGATCATGAGATGGGTATTACCCATGTCATTCGAGGTGAGGAATGGCTCCCATCAACTCCCAAGCATATTCTCTTGTATCAGGCCATGGGGTGGGCTGCTCCTCAGATGGCTCACCTTCCCCTGATCTTGAGTCCGACGGGAGGAAAGCTTTCAAAACGCAATGCAGACAAGCAAGGTATACCTGTTTCCGTGGCTCAGTATCGAGAGACCGGATATGAGCCGGCTGCACTCGTCAATTTCCTGGCAATGTTAGGATGGAATCCCGGGACGGAAACGGAGTTATTTTCCATGGAAGAGCTGATTCAAGCATTTTCTCTGGACCGCGTTGGTCAGGCGGGTGTACAGTTCGACCTTCAAAAACTGAAGTGGTTCAACGAGCAATACGTACGATCTCGTTCGTCCAAAAACCTTTCAGCAGCACTGCTTGATGAGGTTCAGTCGCGATATGGTGCTATTGAAGCAACTTATCTGGAAAGGGCTATTGATCTGATGCGGGAGCGTCTTTCATTCGAAAAAGACCTGCTAGAGGAATCGTACTTGTTTGCTGACCCAACGTCTTATGATGAAGGTGCCTGTAAGAAGCGTTGGAAAGAAAACTCGTCCCCGCTCCTCGTTGATTTCGCTAATGAACTATCAGGATTGGATTCTTGGGATCGAAATGCTCTTGAAACGGCGCTCAAGACCTTTATTGCTGATCGGGAAGTGGGAATGGGAGCCATTATGTTTCCGGTTCGGATGACGCTAACCGGGATGGGTTCTGGGCCTGATTTATACGGCATGATGGAGCTGTTCGGCAAGGAGGTCGTCGTTCGACGACTGACTGCAGGAGCCTCGACGCTCGGCTAGGTCATTATTGCAGGTGCTTAATAAGATCTTCGGCAGCTAGCACTGGGTGAAGATCGCCTCGCGCTACGCTGACCTTTAGATTCTCATACTTTTGCGCAAGCTCAGGACTGTTTTTCAAGTGGCGGTCCATTCCGTATACCAGCGCATCTTCAAACCAGTGGCCAAGCTGATTGGCTCGGCGAGCAGTAAACTGGCCCGAGGATTTACTTTCGTCTATCCAGCGGGTAATCCCGCTCATAAGGTCACCTACGCCTAAATCAGAGACGGTTGAGGTCAGGAATATCTCTGGACGTGATTGGCCGCCGTGCAATACGCTTAGCGCACCCTTAAGAGCGGTCGAAAACTGCTTACTAGGCTCCACGTTGTTGCCATCAACCTTATTGATGGCAACAAGATCAACGACTTCTAAGATGCCTCTTTTTATACCCTGGAGTCCATCGCCAGCGCCCGTCATTGTCGCGAAAACGACTTGATCCACCATTCCTGAAACGCTGGTTTCAGACTGACCGACCCCCACTGTTTCTATCAGAATACGATCATACCCGGCCGCCTCGCACAGCATGATTGTTTCGCGAGTCATTGCTGAGACCCCTCCCAACAAACCAGATGAAGGCGAAGGGCGAATAAAGGCAGAGGCATTTTTGGACAACTCGGTCATACGGGTTTTGTCACCGAGTATGCTACCACCTGTAGATGTACTAGAAGGATCTATGGCCAAGACAGCCACGCGGTGGCCTTGCTGCACTAGCTCTAGTCCAATAAGCTCGATTAGCGAGCTTTTGCCAACGCCTGGGGCACCTGTAATACCTATCCTGAATGTTTCACTTGATGTGTCACTACAGCATTCTAGTAGGTGTAATCGACCCAGCTTATCTTTTTTGTGCCTGCTTTCAATGATCGTAATAGCACGGCCCAAGGCTGCGCGATTACCCTTAGACATCTCATTGAACACGTCCTGAATGGTTTCGGTCATGGTTTTCCCTGAGATGCTCCTTCAGATGAGCGGGGAAGTTGCTCAAGAAGTGTTGAAAGGAGGTCGTGGGCCGCTTCGGGAATAACCGTACCTGGACCAAACACGGCAGACACTCCTTGCTCTAAGAGCAGTGGAATATCTTGATCGGGGATAACGCCACCGGCTACCACCAAGATGTCATCACGTCCTCCTTGGCGCAGCGCTTCAATAAGTTCGGGTACAAGGGTTTTGTGACCACCTGCCAGGCTGCTCACTCCAACGATGTGGACGTCGTTTTCCATTGCCTGAAGCGCAGTCTCTGAGGCCGTCTGGAAAAGGGGCCCTACATCAACATCAAAGCCCATATCTGCGAATGCAGATGCAATGACTCGTGCGCCGCGGTCGTGACCATCTTGGCCAAGCTTGGC
>DKOG01000036.1 GCA_002469915.1 Bacteroidetes bacterium UBA7368 | reverse complement strand
GGTGCTATGGACGATGCGGGTGGTTGTGTAGCTGCTTGGGAAGCGCTGCGCCTCATGAAAGTATTGGGACTGACACCCAAACGCACCGTGCGAGTGGTCATGTGGACGAACGAAGAGAATGGGATGCGTGGTGGGAATGCATATAGGGATGCTCATATTAATGAACTGGATGATCACGTCTTAGCTATGGAATCAGACGGGGGCGTTTTTGCACCCATCGGATTTGGATTTTCAGGGAGCGACGAAGCCTTTGATGTGATAACACAAATCGGAAAATTGCTGAATCGAATTGATTCGGGAAAGATTACACGTGGCGGTGGGGGAGCCGATATTGGTCCTATTATGCGCGAGGGTGTTCCAGGAATGGGGCTGAACGTCGATGGCTCAAAGTATTTCTGGTATCACCACACCAATGCTGATTACGTGGATAAGCTGGATCCTGTGGATGTCTCTAAATCGGTAGCTACCATGGCTGTTATGGCCTACTTGGTAGCTGATTTAGATCAAAAGTTGCCTCGATAGCTCGTTTAGGGTGTTTGAGAAGCGGTAGAAACGCAGTGCGGCGGGCGATAAAATCGCCCGCCGCACTAGGTTGTTTCAATAATTTGGAAGCCTGAAAACGAAGATTATTCCGTTTCTGGTTCCCAATAGAGCTGGTACGGGATCTGAGTTACGACGATTTCAGCGACCGCGGCATTCTCGATCCGGACGGCAAGTCCGATATCCCTGAAAAAGCGATAGCCAGATCCCCATTCAATGAGGAGGCGCTTCTCGTAGTTCTGTAGGACTGGTCTGCCCGAAGGAATCCATCGGACACATTAAACTCAACGCAATACAGGAAAGGAGTGCAAGACTTTTCATAGAGGAGGGGACTCATTTCCCGAAAGTATACAACTGTCGGGCGTAGAAGTATACTTTCAATTGTATATGTTGGTCTTTGCGAGGACAAAACATCCGCCGAAGAGTCGTTAAGCTCTCTGAATGACCGTCGATAACTTGATTATTGAGGCCACCTACTCTGATGATCGAAAGCAATGAAAACCCTTAAAATACTCCTCTTTACCACCTTCATGTGGATTGCATTGCCAATGCAACTCCTTGGGCAGGAATATATTAGCGTTACAGCGGGGGATGGCGATGGAATCTGGAGCTTATTGCGCGAAAATGGTGTCGTACCTTCGCCCGAAGCCGTTTCAGACTTCAAATCAACTAACTCAGATCGATTAAAAGGGAGAGATATCCTACACAGTGGGAAAACGTATCTCGTTCCGTCCTCTTCTCGTGTGTATCCAATCTTCGGCAGTAAATATGAGCGCGTTCAGATTTTGACCGACCGTCTTGAAGGTCACGTGTACTATATCGTTTCTGGTCATGGAGGACCGGATCCGGGCACGCTGGGTAAGTATGATGGCCAACTTCTCCCCGAAGATGAGATTGCATACGATACATCGTTGCGTCTTGCACGTAACCTTATTCAGGATGGTGCTACTGTGTATATCATTGTGCGCGATGAGAATGACGGCATTCGCGACTCTAGAAATTTGAAAGATGACGAGGATGAGTACTATTTGGGAGGTGAACGCATTGTTCTAAACCAGTCAAAGCGTCTCAAAGATCGTACACGAATCATCAACAAGCTCTTTGACAAACACAAGGGCAGTGCGCTTAGTCAGCAGATGATTTCTTTGCATGTCGATGCGTACGGTTCGCGCGTCGAGCCTCAGATCGATGTGCATTTTAAAGCCGCCAGTAATAGTGGGTATCAGTTAAGCAGATCCCTTCGCGACACAATGAAAGCCAAATATGCTCAGCATCAGCCTGGAAGACATTACAAAGGCCATATTGACACCAGCGCCAATCTATACGTGTTAAATAACACCAAACCACCTGCAGTATTGGTGGAGTTGGGAAATATTCGCCATTCCGGCGACCAGCATCGATTGGTTAAATATGGAAATCGTCAGGCGCTCGCCGATTGGCTTCGGGATGGACTTGTGAAGAATGCCCAAGGCGTTACTTCGTAATCCGCACCGACTTGGTTGCCGGAATACCATCCACTTCGATTTGAATGAAGTAGGTTCCGGACGGAACGGATCCAGCCTTCCAAATAGATTCATTGCGTCCCGCATCACGGAATCCGTCGAACAACGTTTTTAACGCTCTACCTGTCGCATCATATACTTTGATACGAACGTGCGAGATCGTTTCAAGCGAATAAACGATAGTGGTCCAGTCCACGAACGGATCCGGGTAGTTCATCAGCTCGAAATCACCGTACGGGAGCAACTCTTGCTCTATAGTAGTCGCATTTGGATCAATGACCAGAAATTGCCCCATCATACCGCCATCTTCGTGCCCAAGAAAATGACAGTGGTACATGTAGGGCGTGGTGGGATCGGCATGGTCTTCAAATCGAGATATAATGCGAACCGGTTCTCCCGGATATACTAGAACCGTATCCTTCCATCCCTGCTCGTGTGCTGGAGGGGCTATCCCTCCGCGATCTAGAATCTGGAATTGAATATCGTGGATATGGAAAGGATGAGGCTCGCCCGTTTGATTGGTAATCGTCCAAATTTCTGTGTCGCCCAGCGTCACGATCTCATTGATTACGTTCAGGTCTAGTTCTACACCATTAATAGCCAATGGCGCAGGTCCTCCTTGCCCCGTCACATTATTAAGCAGCATAGGTCTACTTCGGTCTGAGTCTGATTCGTTCAGCGGTTCGACAGTGACGAGTGAGGATGGAATCGAATTCAAGGTTGAGGTACCTGAAATTCGTAGTTCCATAATGTCAAAGTCAGTGTCATTTAATGGGTTAGTGTTTGGGCCGCCCGGTCCGCCGCCGCCGCCAACTCCTCCAGGTTCTCCTTGGGTTAATTCAGATGAGTAGCTCATGAGCGTTCTCGACTGTCCCTCTAATCCGTTTAGATCGAAAAGGACATCTGCGCGTTCACCCGGTGCCAACTTCAATCGATTCATGGCTACGGGGGCGCTTAGCAGGCCGCCATCCGAGCCAATCATATGAAAGTCGGCATCGTTGTCTAGCCCGAGCATATACACTCTGGAATTGGAGCCATTTAAAAGTCGAAGTCTGGTAATGCCTGCTTCCAGCGCCACAAATAGATCGAGAGTACCATTTATGACCATTTGGTTTCCTGTTTGGCCGGCTCCACCTGGATTAAAGACGAGTTGGCCTTGCGCGTTGAACTGTCGATCCTGTAAGACGACTGGAATGTCGTTGACGCCGTAGGTCCTGGGTAGGTTTAATCCGACTTCAATAGCATCTCGAACGATTATTACACCCGCTAGCCCTTTGTAAACATGCTCACCGGTACGTTCATGTAGGTGGGGATGATACCAGAAGGTGGTTGCCTGGTCCAGGACGTTGAAATCGGGCGACCAAGTCGTTCCATCCGGAATTACGGTGTGCGGTCCGCCATCATCTTCTGGGGCTACATGCATACCGTGCCAGTGAATTGTCGTGGGTTCTCCAATTTGGTTGGTGACGTTCATTTGAACGTCAGTTCCACTTTCCAAAATGAGCGTCGGACCGAGATACGTCCCATTAATTCCAAGCGTCGTGGTTTGAATGCCATTCATGAACTCATGCGACGATCGGGCTAGTGTCAAATCATATGTCGGACCACTCAGGGTGGGAGGTATGGCCAGTGGATTAATCTGACTCAACACCGGTTGTGTTGCTAAAAAGAAGCTTACAGACGCAAGAAAAAATATTCGGCAAATGGTCATATGAAAAGGGGACTTGATTTGATATTTTTCAGCGCCTACTATATAAAAAACCTACCAATAGACTGCTCGCATTTGGAGAGAGAATCATGACAAGATTGACACCCATTTTCTGTTTAATGGTCATTACCCTGCTTTTTGCTGGTTCTGCTCAGGCTCAAATACGTACGGAAGGAGGGTTGGCTTTGGG
>DKOG01000121.1 GCA_002469915.1 Bacteroidetes bacterium UBA7368 | reverse complement strand
GTAGGCAGCCTGCCGGGTACGATCCGTATTGAGGACCTCCTGATGGATACATTTAGTGAATCGGATGCCCGTCTTATGCCGGACTACTTGCCCTTTCTACGGGACTCTCTTCTCTCTAAACCCAGATCTAAGCAAGCGGCTTCGTATCTGAGGAACTGGAATCATCACTACGCATCATCGGAAATTGGAGCTACCATTTTCGAGGGCATTAAGCGGGCAAATATTCGGGCTGATTCGACTCTCTCCACCCATCTAGAGCCTTTATTGAATGCTATGGGCACCGAAAACGGCTTCGATATGAGCGCATGGCGCTGGCAAGTCACTAACCCTCGAACACTTAGCTTTCCGGGCACGTCTGCGGCAAACCCTGACGCTGGTCGCAAGGAAGAATCATTCAAGCAAAAATTTGCACTCGTTCAGGTAGGTGGTGAAGGACATGAGCAAACGTTTTACTGGGGCTCAACTTCACATCCAGGGCTCCCGGTAGCTTCTTCTGCTTGGGAAGGTGGACTTGACCTGAATTCAGGGGACCTCTTTTTTCGTAGACCGTCCATAGATTACCGCGGATTTCTGGGGTCATTTCTCTCGGCAGACCGTCCTCTGGCGTTACAAAATCTCTCAGCATTCAGCCCTGAATTTTCGACACAGCTTGAACCCAGACAATAATGGCCAGCGAGCAAAATAGAACCGATCTAGACGCGATAGGCATCGATGTCGGCGGTACGAAAACTGAAGTTTACTTTCAAACCGATGACGGTTTTGTGTCCCGGACGTTTCCTGGCGGAAACGTCCGGGAGCAGTCTACTTCCCATGTGGCGAAGCTCATAACGACTGCACTACAGTCCTGTGCTGAAATAGACCTCTCAAACTCACCTCGCATTTGTGTGGGAGCAGCAGGAGCGGGCACCGCAGATGTTCAAGAAGACCTTTTTCGAGAGCTCGTTCGCGCAACCCAATTAGCCCCTCGGCACTTAATGGTAACGAGCGATGCCCGCGTTGCACACAAAGCCGCATTTGTTGGTGGAGACGCAGGTGTTCTCATTATTGCCGGCACAGGTTCAGGCTGTTATGCATTTGAGGAAGAGCGTCTCATTAGAGCCGGAGGATGGGGACCTGCGCTTGGAGACCCGGGAAGTGGCCGCTCTTTGGGTTGGGCTGCCTGCCGTCATCTCCTGAGTCACATTGAAGCAGGGACAAGGGATGGTCTCGCCGTTACGATGGAATGGCATCTCCTTGGTTCAAAGGACAACGCCGACGTCTCGGATATTCTAAATCTGGTATACCAAAAGGGGTATGCAATCTCGGACCTCGCTCCCGTTCTATTACATGCGATGGAAACATCACGTGTAGCGCGGCAGATTGTCGCGGAGGAATGCCGGCAACTCGCTGAGCAGGCCCTACGCATTGCAGGCAAGCTTGCGCTTCAACCCCATGTATTTGCACTCACAGGAGGACTTACGCGGCACAGCGGTTACCTAGACGTGTTGACGCAAGCGCTCGCAGCGCGAGCGCCAGATGCTGTAATTACAGTCTCCACCCGGTCACCTGCTGAAGGTGCCTTAGAATTCGCTAAAGAACTTTAGCCCTAGCGGGGTCCTGCCGCAGCAATTTCTGCAGAGCTTCCTTCTCGGTATTGCTCAAAGTTCTTGTTGAAAAGCTCTGCAAGCTTAGACGCCGTCTCGTCAAATGCCTTCTTATCCGACCATGAGTCTTTGGGATTCAGCACCTCGGTAGGCACGCCGGGTACTGCGACCGGAATTTCAACACCAAAGACAGGCTCTGAATGGGTTTCTACTTCATCTAGAGATCCGTCATGAATCGCGTCAATAATTGCGCGAGTGTGTGCAAGGCTCATGCGGGATCCAGTCCCATACGCTCCACCCGTCATACCGGTATTAATCAGCCATGCTTTGGCGCCATGAAGCTCCATTTTATCGGCCAACATTTCAGCATACTTAGCAGGATGGAGAACTAGAAATGCATCTCCAAAACAAGCTGAAAATGTGGCTTGTGGTTCATCCACTCCCATTTCTGTACCGGCAACCTTCGCAGTATATCCGGAGATGAAATGGTACATCGCCTGAGAGGAGGTCAATTTGGAGATCGGAGGAACGACTCCAAACGCATCGTAGGTCAAGAAAATGATATTCTTGGGGTGTCCACCTACACAAGGAATCTTGGCGTTGTCGATAAAGTCAATCGGATACGCAACGCGCGTGTTCTGTGTAATCGACGTGTCATCAAAGTCTACTTGGTGTGTATCCTCGTCATAAACAACGTTTTCAAGCACACTACCGAAACGGATCGCTTTGAATATTTCTGGCTCAGCATCGGCAGAAAGGCCAATCGCCTTCGCGTAGCAGCCTCCCTCTATATTAAATACTCCGCGATCAGACCAGCAATGTTCATCATCCCCAATCAATGACCGGTGTGGATCAGCTGAAAGCGTCGTCTTACCAGTACCTGACAAGCCAAAAAACAGAGATACGTCTCCTTCTGCTCCTTCGTTGGCCGAACAATGCATTGAGAGCACACCCCGCTTAGGCATGAGGTAATGCATTACCGAGAACACGCCTTTTTTCATTTCACCAGCATACTCGGTACCCAAAATAATCAGTTCATTGCGCTCAAAGTTGAGGGCAATACTGGTTTTGGAGGACATCTGATCGGTCAGACGGTTCGCAGGAAACGCCCCGGCATTCATGATGGTAAAATCAGGCTCGCCGAAATCTTCCAACTGCTCAGGAGTTGGTCGGATGAGCATATTCCTCATGAACAAAGCATGGTATGGACGGGTGCAAATAACCCTCACTTTGAGTCTAAACTCAGGATCCCATCCGGCAAATCCGTCAAAAACGTAGATTTGCTTGACCGCATTCATGTAGTCCAATGCGCGCTCCCTGTTGATCTCATAGTTGGATCGTTCGAGAGGCATGTTGATTTTGCCCCACCAAACATCCTCCGTCATTCCAGGAACGTCTACTACTCTCTTGTCTTTGGGACTGCGTCCAGTCTTCTCTCCAGACCGGAGCATAAGACCGCCTACATTTGAGATCGCAGCACCTTCGTCGTGATCTATTGCTTCTTCGTAAAGCTTGGCACGTGAGACGTTCCTAAGAACGTTGCGATTAGCGATCCCGATATAATCGAGGGAGAAATTGGATTCCATAGATAATGCTGCGAGTGAGCTCCATTAATTCAGGTCTCGTAAACTACGGCGACCCTTCTAGCGACTTGGTGAAAATCAACTAAAGACACCGATAACCAAGGCACACAAGGGGCCACATTTTTTGCTACTGACCACTAACGATTTTGTCTGTTTTCTATTAGATCATCAACTACTGTAGCATCTGCCAATGTGGAGGTATCTCCCAAGTTGGCATAATCATTTGCCGCAATCTTACGCAGTATGCGACGCATGATCTTTCCACTTCTGGTCTTCGGTAACGACGGAGTGAACTGGATCATATCCGGCTTCGCGATAGGTCCTATCACGGTCCGAACGTGCTTAACCAGTTCCTGCGAAAGTTCGGCAGAAGAATCAATGCCTGAATTAAGGGTTACATAGCAATAAATGCCTTGTCCCTTCACATCATGAGGGAAGCCCACAACTGCTGCTTCGGCGACAGTGGAATGTGCCACCAAGGCGCTTTCAACTTCTGCTGTTCCCATGCGATGCCCGGACACATTAATCACGTCATCTACACGACCCGTGATCCAATAGTATCCATCCTCATCTCTTTTACATCCATCACCTGTAAAATACTTGCCATCGAACGTGGAGAAATACGTCTGGATATAGCGCTCATGGTCTCCGTAGATCGTACGGGCTTGACCAGGCCAAGAGTTCTTCATTACCAGAACACCTTCGACTGCTCCTTCCAGTGTATTACCCTCATTATCCAGTATTTCGGGTTCCACACCAAAGAAGGGTTTAGTGGCGCTTCCTGGTTTGGTATCGATAGCTCCTGGAAGTGGAGTAATAAGGATGCCGCCGGTTTCCGTTTGCCACCACGTATCCACAATTGGACAACGTGATTTACCGATGACCTCGTGATACCAACGCCAGGCTTCCGGGTTGATGGGCTCGCCTACAGTACCGAGTAGCCGTAATGAATCTCTAGACGTGCCTTCCACAAACGAGTCGCCTTGTTGCATGAGTGCGCGAATAGCCGTTGGAGCAGTGTAAAACTGGGTAACCTTGTGTTTATCGACGACTTGCCAGAACCGAGACGCATCCGGATAGGTTGGCACGCCTTCGAAAAACACTTGTGTAGCACCATTCAGTAGGGGTCCATACACGATGTAGCTATGTCCTGTAATCCAACCTACATCAGCCGTACACCAGAATACATCTCCATCTTGGTAATCAAATACGTATTCATGCGTCATCGCCGCATACACCAAGTACCCTCCTGTTGTGTGTAAGAGACCTTTTGGTTTACCCGTTGACCCACTGGTATACAGAATGAACAGTGGATCTTCTGCGTTCATCGGCTCCACAGCGCATTCAGCCTGCGCAGCTGCCATTTCATCATCCATCCAATAATCGCGACCAGCCTGCATGGCCACATCTCGACCCGAGCGGCGAGCAACCAAAACGGTATCCACATCTGGGCACTGAGCTAATGCTCTGTCAGCATTGGCTTTGAGGGGTACAAACTTCCCGCTACGCATGGACTCGTCGGCTGTAATCAATACCGTGGAATCGCAATTAACGATACGATTTGCAAGCGATTCGGGACTGAATCCACCAAAAACGACGGAGTGAATAGCACCTATTCGAGCACACGCCAACATGGAAAATGCGGCCTCAGGAATCATGGGCAAATAAATCGTTACCCGATCTCCTTTCTTGACCCCTTTAGATTTCAACACGTTCGCCAGACGATTTACGTTATCGTACAAATCGCGGTACGTAATGTGTCGAGCAGGTTCGTCTGGACTGTCCGGTTCAAAAATCATCGCCGTCTGATCTCCCCTCGTATCGAGGTGACGATCTATCGCGTTGTAAGAGGCATTCGTGATGCCATCTTCAAACCAGCGTATATGCAAATCGTCTTTGTCAAACGAAGCGTCTTGGACTTTGGTAAAAGGTTTTATCCAATCAATACGGCCTGCCATTTCTCCCCAGAATCCATCGGGATCCTGAACTGACCGATCGTACAGTGCTTGATATTCGGATAGTGAGCCTACGATGGCTTGTTCTGCAAATGCTTCGGAAGCTGGATAACGTGCGTCCATAATTCCGTACTTGGTTTGGGGTTCAGTGCTAATTTTGGAGCGAATCTGAGCGGCTTGGTATTCGCACCACACTAATCGATTCGCAGTCCCAAAAGTAACGCAGGCTCGCACAAATTGCGTAGGGGAATCCCTTGTAGGCCCGACAGCAGGTTCCGAACACTATCTTTAAGGCAAATCACTCCCTCACTTTGGAACGCTGATGGCATCTGAATTTAAAAACACGACTATTTTGATCACTGGGGCCGCAAGTGGCCTGGGCCGCTCTTTATCGCTTCTTTTTGACGCAGCAGGAGCTCATACAATTGCGCTAGACGTAGATGAAACAGGACTTGCTCTCCTCCAAAAAGCTAGCTCTTCAAATCTAAGGACGTCCCCATGTGACCTCACCGATACAGAGCAGACTGAGCACGTATTGAAGCAGTTGGTTGAGGAAACAGGCGGAATAGATATTCTAGTCAATAATGCAGGCGTTACCTCAGGTAAGTTCCTCGAAGAGCTCACTGGAGCAGACGTAGATCGAACATTTCGTATCAATTCGATTTCGCATTTCCAGACCGTGCGCATTTTGCTTCCTCACATGATGAAGAAGCAATCCGGGCACATTGTTACCGTCGCGTCCGCTGGAGGGATTGTGGCAAGCCCACGAATGGCAGATTATGCTGCAAGCAAATTTGCAGCCGTAGGCTTTGATGAAGCCATGAGAGTTGAATTCCGCCACCGAAATATTCCTATACACACCACTCTGGTGGCTCCCTTCTTTATCAACACGGGCATGTTCAAGGGTGTGAAAACACGTTTTTCATGGCTCCTGCCTATTATGGATCAGGAAAAAGTAGCTCACCGAATCTTTCATGCCATCCGACGACGTAAAAAACGTCTCATCATGCCGTGGTTTGTGTACACAGCTTACCCGCTTCGTTTGCTGCCCCTCACCCTATTTGATGCCGTGGGTTCATTTTTCGGTATATCCCGGACCATGGATGACTACACGGGGCGGACTCACTCACCCGACCAAACCGCGGACTGAGTCCCCATAATGGCATTGGTCAAGCAAATTTCTTTGGCCCTTTTCAGGTCCCTCTTGTAGATCGGGCGTTCGGTAGCACCGACATTGAGAAAGAAGTCCCTTCGACCCACTCCTGGTAATACGCCGCTCGAAAGGGGTGGTGTAACCCATCCGCCATCTAGGCGAAGAAATAGGTTCGATACCGCTCCTTCTGTCACCTCATCCCTCTCGTTAATCAACAAGGCATCGAACCAGCCATGTGCGCGGGCTACCGCCCGCGCACGATCATATATTCCGCGAAGCGTCGTTTTGTGACCCAAACGTGGATTGCCAGACGCTACCCGAATACCAGAAAGACCAATTTTCAGCGGTGACTCGGGCGCTTCAAATGGCTTAGATGTCAGATTGATTTGCCCTTTAGGAGATAGTGTCAATCGAACCCTATGCACTACTTCGGAATCTAGTTGAGCACAGTACGAATGAATGGCCTGGCCTATTTCATCCCGCTGCATGGCAAAGGCCATAACGCTGCTAGATTGCTCAAGCCGATCCAAATGAAAATCGAGTAGCCGAACGCCTTCGACCGACGAATACCTCATAGTCTCAATCAGTTCGTAAGAACTTTTGCTGTCACCGAGAAAGCTGGTTTTGAGAACGGCCTCCTCGTATTCAGCATCAGGGTCAGAATCCCACACAATTCCACCCCCTGCTCCATAAGTCAGCTGGTTTCCGTGAACTGAAAGTGTACGAATAGCTACTGAAAAGGAGCCTTCTATTTCACCCCCGTCCGTTCCAGGTCCCGCGTAACCGATTGCGCCACAATAAATACCACGGGGCGTGCTTTCCAGTTCATTAATCCGACGCATGGCTCGAATCTTCGGAGCTCCCGTGATAGAGCCACAGGGAAATAGAGCTCCAATAATCGAAGATAATGGCGTATTGGGAAGCAGTTTTCCTTCAATCGTTGAGGTCATCTGATGAACAGTCGGAAGCGATTCCACATCAAACAGATGCGGCACGTGTACGCTGCCCGTTTCACAAATAATGGATAGATCATTGCGTAAGAGATCAACAATCATCAGATTTTCAGCCCGACTTTTGACGTCCAAGCTCAGCCAATGAGCGAGGGCTTCATCCTCACCAGCAGACTGTCCTCGAGGCGCGGTCCCTTTCATTGGGCGCGTTGAAATAGCCGTTCCCTGTCTTTTAAAGAACAATTCCGGCGAATAGGATAAAAACTGCCGATCGCCCACGTTCAGGAAAGAACCAAAGTCCACGTGCTGTCTATTTCTTAAATAGAAATACAATGCGGCCACGTCACCATCAAACTCACCCAAAAAACGAGTCGTATGATTGATCTGGTATACGTCTCCTTCGGCAATCAAGTCGCGAATCGTGCGCACCGCATCCTGATACGCTCCTTGTTTTGATGCGTCCCGAAACTCGCTCAGACGGACATTTCCCTTCAGATCATCGCTGATCTCCGAATGAAATCCTTCTTGCCTTTCCTTGTACACTCCAAACCATACCAAAGGGTATCCCAGCTTGGTGTACCAGTCTTGGTGCCTCTGATCGGAAAAACGCTGTCCTTGGAAGGCATATGCAGCCTCATAGGAGATGTAACCGGCTACATAGAAACCGGCTTTCAGCTTTTCATCCAGTTTCTGAAGAGCGCATTCAACCTCGTCTATCTGTCGTGCTTGAACGACGGAAACGGGATTCGAAAAAAGAAATTTCTTGCCTGCCTTTCCTTGTTCAGTTGCGTCCAGAAACACCGTTCCGGAAGCATTCAAAACAGTCTGCAGATCCGGATCAATATTCATCCCCAAGCGCAAATACCGGCTTACGTTTCATCCACATTCCTCGAGTGAAATCAGGAAAATCTTGCGGTGCGTTTCCAGCCGAAATAGATGCTTCTGAAAGCGGTGAAATGGCACTCCAAGCCGCCGCATCGTAGGCATCAAGTGGCGTGTCTACGCCTCGTTTAACCGATTCGACAAAGGCATGATCCACAAAAAAGTCCATGCCGCCGTGTCCCGATCCCGTCGCCTTCTCGGCATATTTTTTCCAGAGCGGGTGATCGTACTTCTCGAGATACGGCGCAGCATCTTCCCAGCGATGAGCGGGGCTCACGCCTTGAATGTAGAGTGACCGATTAATGTCCATCCACAAGCCATTCGTACCCTGCACCCTGAATCCCAGAGAATATGGTCTGGGAAGGTTCGTGTCATGGCTCACGATGATAGACTCTTCGTTCTGCGTACGAATTACAGTCGTAATCACATCGCCCAGTTTGAAATCCACGGACGCGTTGGGGTGGTCCCGACCGCCTCGGTCAACCACAAAATCATGTAATCCACGTCCTTTTGAGGCCGTGGAAGTCAGGGATACAAATCGATTCCCGCGATTGATGTCCGTATACACGGCAACCGGTCCAATTCCGTGCGTCGGATACAGGTCACCGTTGCGATGTACAGAATGCAAGGTTCTCCATTTAGCTTCGGAAAACGCATTGTCACCAAACTCGACTCCGCCTCCGTAGGCCTGTGAACCGTTATTAAACTTGACTTCTCGAAGGTCATGCTGGTATCCACATTCGAGATGAACCATTTCACCAAATATGTTCTCTCGGACCATATTTAGCACCGCCATCACGTCTCGACGATAGCACACATTTTCTAAAATCATGCAGGGCACACCGGTCTCCTCGTAGGTATTGACCAAGTCCCAACACTCTTCAATCGTATTGGCAGCAGATACCTCAATGCCCGCATACTTACCCGCCTTCATGGCAGCGACGGCCATACGGGTGTGCCACAGCCAAGGTGTCGCAATAATGACGCCGTCCAGATCGTCTCGCTCCAGCATTTCCTCGAATGCTTTCTCACTTCCGGTATACACGGCAGCTTCTGGAAAACCGAACTCCCTAATCATCTTTTGGGAAGCGGAAATGGCATCAGGATCAATGTCACAGATGGCAGGAATTTCGATATCGTCGCGCCGCAAAAGAACGGCTAAATGATTGCGGCCCCTCAGGCCCACTCCAATAAAACCAATTCTGGCTTTACGGTCGTCTTTCTTTTCAAGTACCGCGGCGGCTTTGTTCTTTACGTCCCTAGCGATGACCTCGCCCGTTCCGACGGTGGCACCCACTCCAGCGATGGCGCCGGCTTTCAAAAATTTTCTTCTGTCCATGAGTAGTCTGCTGCTTATTAAGGCTCGCAAGTAAGGTCGACCGCATCCGAATGTCAAGGGGTTTACGCATCAAATCTGAAGCGAATTTTAAATCGTTTGTCCAGATAACCTACCTTTCTCCCTCTTCAACTCCCTGCAACCGTCTTCATTGCCATGCAATTAGCTACCCTCGACTGGGTCATCATGGGCGCATTCTTCGCCCTTTCCCTCATTATTGGACTCTCCGTTTCAAAACGATCTGGAAAAACATTCAAGTCGTTTTTCTTGGCCGAACAGTCCATGCCATGGTGGTTTTTAGGCATTTCCATGGTGGCAACGACGTTTTCCACGGATACTCCAAACTTGGTAACCGACATCGTTCGTTCCAGTGGAGCAGATGGAAACTGGACGTGGTGGGCCTTTTTGCTAACGGGAATGCTAACTGTTTTTCTGTACGCCCGACTCTGGCGTCGTTCAGGCGTCTTAACAGATGTTGAATTTTATGA
>DKOG01000106.1 GCA_002469915.1 Bacteroidetes bacterium UBA7368 | reverse complement strand
TCGTTCCGGAAGCGATTGCCTTTGCCTTTGTTGCCGGCGTCGACCCTAAGGTTGGATTGTACGCAGCATTCATGATGGGACTCATCACGGCCATCATCGGAGGCCGCCCGGGGATGATCTCTGGTGCAACGGGTGCCGTCGCCGTGATCTTCGCCCCATTGGTAGCCAAGATTGTCGAAGCTGGGCAGACAGCAGGCATGACCGCTGATGCTATTGTTCAAAGTTCTCTCGGATACCTATTCGCTGCGGTCATCTTGATGGGCATGATACAAGTTGTTTTTGGTGTGCTGCGCCTCGGAAAGTTTATTCGATTGGTGCCACATCCGGTAATGCTCGGCTTTGTCAACGGATTGGCCATTATCATCTTCAAGGCCCAATTTGACCAATTTACCGTCGGCGGAGAGCTACTGGAATACGGTCCACTGGCCGTAATGTGTGGTATGATTCTGCTCACCATGATCATCTCCATTTATTTACCCAAGCTGACGAAATCTGTCCCAGCTACGTTAGTTGGAATCGTCGTTGTAACCGTACTGGGTGGATTTATCAACGCGTCGAATCCTGGGCTTGTGCGAACGGTATTAGATTTTGTGCAGGACGGTAACTCCAGCATTACCACGATTGCAGCAGGACTTCCAAGCTTCAATTTCCCGGCAATTCCATTTTCAATGGAAGCCCTAAAGACCATTCTACCTTACGCCATTTTGGCCGCTGCAGTTGGGCTCATTGAATCACTCATGACCCTTACTCTAGTGGATGAGCTTACGGAAACTCGAGGCCGAGGAAACAAAGAGTGTATTGGCCAGGGCATTGCAAACATTGCCAACGGCTTCTTTGGGGGAATGGGTGGCTGTGCGATGATCGGTCAGAGCATGATTAACATTCGAGGAGGAGGTAGAGGCAGACTCTCTGGAATCGTAGCGGCCATCGCACTTCTTGGGTTTGTGCTCTTCGGAGCTTCCCTCATTGAACAAGTACCACTCGCTGCTCTCGTCGGTGTCATGTTCATGGTGGTCATCGGAACGTTTGAATGGTCCAGCCTACGTTTGGTTGGAAAAATCCCAGTTTCAGATGCCTTGGTTATCGTGATCGTCTCTGCCGTCACAGTCTTTGCCGACCTCGCGATTGCCGTATTGGTCGGAATCATTGTTTCAGCACTCGTCTTCGCGTGGGAGCATGGAAAAGCGATGCACGCGGAACGTAAGATTACGGATGGTCGCACGCACTACCATTTGGAAGGACCGCTTTTCTTCGGTTCTGTGACCTCGTTTAAAAACCTATTTGATTTCAAGAATGACCACGAACACGTCGTCATCGACTTTGAAGAGTCTCGGGTTTGGGATCACTCCGGTATTGAAGCCCTGCAAAATATTACAGAGCGGTATGCACAGAATGACAAAAAGCTGCATTTGCTTAATCTCAGCAAGGAGTGCCAGACGCTGCTGGGTCGGGCTCAAAACATCGTCGAGCTCAGCGTGATCGAAGATCTTGAATGGCACATTGCGGACGATATACTCGACTAGAAAAGTTTGATGCAAAAAAAAAGGGGGATGAAGCCCGCCAGCTCCATCCCCCATGCTCCTCCAATAGGAGAACCTGATCTAGTTAGTTCATAGGAGGAAGCAGTACGGCATCAATTACGTGGATCACTCCGTTGGAGGCAGCAATGTCTGCTGCTATGACGTTGGCTCCACCGACGCTCAGTCCAATCGGCGCCATCTGGCCGTTGACTGTTTTCGCACTCGTCGTGGAAAGCAGATCCGAGGACATGATTTTGCCTGCAACGACGTGATACGTCAACACAGCAATAAGCTGGTCTTTGTTCTCCGGCTTGAGTAGCATGTCCACAGTCCCGGCTGGTAGTTTCGCAAACGCTTCGTCTGTCGGAGCGAATACAGTGAACGGACCTTCGCTTTTCAGCGTTGCTACGAGGTCAGCTGCTGTTACTGCTGCAACCAACGTTTGAAAGGTACCGGCTTCAACTGCGACATCAACAATGTCTTTGTCTGTTGAACGGTCCATGGTGAAGGCTGCGGAGGTCAAAACGAGTAGGGCCAACAATGGGCCAAAAAAGAACTTTTTCATGAGGGTTGCCTCTGTCTGTAATATTACAAGTCGGGCACCTCTTTGGTGGCCCGTATCCGTGTCTTTGTGACGAAGGCAACCTACGGGTCTAAGACACTGAAACGGATCGTTTATCGACTAGCGGAGGGAAAAAGAGACAACAGGCGAGGATAAGCGACTACCCTTTGGACTTACTACTTGACGCACCCAAAATGTGCTCCACGCGACTCCAGTACCTACGGCTAAGCTTCAACTCTGAGCCATCATTCATGTAAACGATATAATCACCGTGGAAGTATGCCTTGAGCTCCTTGATGCGTTCCACATTGACGATACTAGATCTGTGTATCCGAACAAAAGTGGAAGGATCTAGCCTCTTTTCCATTCTGGTCATGCTCTCACGAAGCAGGTGCTTTTTCTGACCCACGTGGATTACCACATAGTCTTTTGCCGCTTCGATCCAGTCGATGTTCTCTGTTTTGACAAAAAAGACGGAATCCCTCTCCTTGATGAGTATCCGCTTCGAACGGTCGCGTACTTCCTCTGGACCTGTGGCAACCGGGACCGCCTTTCTTTCGGAATGAGAAGTGATTAACGAGACCAACTCACTACTCACCTTGCCAATTCGTTGTTCTTCGACTCGAGCTCGTCCTCTATCTAGGGCTGCCTCAAACCGATCGTCGTCATATGGTTTAAAAAGGTAGTCCAAGGCCTGAGCCTCAAACGCTTTAAGTGCATACTCAT
>DKOG01000156.1 GCA_002469915.1 Bacteroidetes bacterium UBA7368 | reverse complement strand
CTAGGGTACGGGTCGGCTGACCCTAATCCTACCCAGCCCGCCTGCGGGCCCGCCGCCTCCACGCCCGCCTCCACGCCCGCCACTGCGACCACCACGGCCTCCACCACGTCCACCGCGACCGCCTCCGGCTTGACCTGCCTGGCCACGTAGCCCTGACATATCCATTGTTTCGATTCCCAGACCCCATGTGCCATCTGTTGGGACAGCTACAAAAAAGTCGGATCCAGAAGCGGCATCTCTTGGAATGATTAACTCCATTGAAAGCGCCCCGAAATCATAAGAGGAAGACGCTTTGAATGCCCCATTTGCTTCAATATTTCTACGGATGGGTTTTCCTTCCTCGAAAATGATATCCATTTCCGTTTGCGTCTTATTCAACAAATCGTTGCGTGCTTGGTCTGTGCCGCCGCGGTCTGAGGCAGGACCTCTGCCAGAACCAGGCTCTGAGACATCTCGGATTCCAAGAGGATACTTCAGACCAAAACCTTTCGATTCGTCGCCCTGATTGTTGAACCATAAGGTTAATCCGCCGGCCATAATCGACTGTATAAGTCCCCGATTCGTTGTTTTTATGGCTACGTATATTTGGTCATCATCATGCATCGTCCCGACCCTTAATCGGCCGTCTTCGTATTCTATGAGGTGATCCACCCACTCAATCAGATCTGAATCTGCATAAACGGTGCGTGATGGGGAAGTGCTTTGTATCTGATTAGATCCTGCACATCCGGTAAGCAGAAATGCGCCAAGGAGTAGCGCAAAACAGGATCGGGCCGTCTTTATCATGGGATAGAACTTTTTAGGATTTGAGTTTCCTCTTAGAGGCAGCTCGTCTGCTCAAATTGCCACTCTACGAAACAAGAAGGCACTTGAGTGTTCGTAGTCTTGGTCTACAACTCGTAATCATCGTCGTCTAAGTCGTCATCAAGGTCGTCGTCTAGATCGTCTTTCTCTGAGTCGTCATCGTCATCCGAATCATCGTCGAAGTCGTCCAGCTCATCTTCATCTAACGAGTCTTCGTCGTCCGAGCTATCATCTTCATCATCATCAAAGACGTAATCGTCCTCATCAAACTCGTCTTCTTCATCCCATTCATCAGCTTCCTGATCGATCACCGTCGAGTGATGAGGGATGATATCTGTTGTTGGAAGGCTGGTTAGCAATCCGTTGTCCAGTTCAATGTTAGTAATTGGAGGGTCCGATTTATGTGAGTCCTGCTCGCCTTGATCTGCCAAAATAGTGAATTGTGATGTATTTATGTGTTTAATTCACGATTTAAGGTATATAAATGCATAAAGTTGAGATGATTTGGAAATACGTCTTCATTATTGTCACTTTACCGTTTTAAGGTCGTTTTACCCTGTTTATTTTAATACGTTTAATTAAATTGTTTTAATAGTTTTTTTAAACTATTATTAAGTTGTAACCCCACGAAACAATCAATAATAAGAATGAATCTGTCGAAATTATCTCGCGTTGATTTGTTAAAACTCCAGAATGACATCTCTAATGAGATGGATCGAAGAGCGGAAGCGGAAAAGGACGAGACACGAAAGAAATTAGAGGCATTAGCTGCTGAAGCTGGGTTTTCGGTAGAAGAACTTTTCAGTGTCCAGAAATCGCGCAAGCGCGCACGGGCTAAAGTGAAGTACTTAGATCCTAAAAATGCAGCAAATGCATGGTCCGGTCGTGGTAGAATGCCCCGTTGGCTCGCAGCAGAGGTGAAAGCCGGGAAAAGCAAAGAGGATTTTGCTATCTAATTCCGATGTCCCTGATTAGTAGAGAAAGGGTCCTACAGTAATGTGTTCAATTGTTCAATAAGCCCTGGATGATCGATTCTGCCGCTGTTGACCTCTTTACTTACTGGATGCACATCTAATGGCTCGGCGTTCGCTTGATGTATTAGTAGTGGTACAGCCTCTGGACTGCCTTCTATCCAGTCTCTGATATGCTCGTTATCTAAGAAAACCGGCATTCGATGATGGTATTTCCCCATTTTGTCGTCGGCCGCTTTCGTTAAAATGGTACAGGACTCGACGCTATTATCTTCGTAGTTCCACTTTTCCCACAGGCCGGCCATTAGAATGGGGGATTGATTCCGGTTATAGAAGTAATAAGGTTGTTTTGCGCCTTTAACCCCAGTCCATTCAAAGTATCCACTTACCGGGATAACACATCTTCTCTTTTTATAGGGATTTCGGAACGTGGGCTTTTCTGCGACGGTTTCACTTCGGGCATTAAAGGTGCGATCGGGAATGTTATCTGGTTTGGCCCAGCGTGGAATTAATCCCCACCGGAGGATGGCCCATTCTAGCTCCTCTCCTTCGCGTAGCAGAATTCCGGGTAGATATTGGCCCGGTGTCACATTGTATCGTGGCAAGAGACCTGGTTCTTCCAGAATATCCGCCGCAGCTACCTCATCGAACTGTTCTCTGAGGTATCCGGGCTTGGTTCCGTTGGCTATTCGACCGCACATGGCTGAAGGGGTTATGGTTCAAAGCTATTTTACGGATCGGCTTGTCGTTTTGCTTCTTTTGGGGACATCCTTTTCGAAGACAATCTCGCGATCGTCTCTGCCAAATGAATGACCTCCTGGGCGGCCTTTATATCCGCCAATGACTCCTGATAGCGCCCACGCTTTTTCTACCATGATACCACGCCATGGTCCCACGGCCTGAAGGGCTCCTCTAATAATTAAGGCACTTTCAGTTAGCACCTTTCCGAGTGCATCCCGAACGTCTGGTTTACAGATGCACTGAATAAATCCTGATTCGTCCTCAAGGAAAATGAACATCGTACCCTTAGCGGTACCCGGGCGTTGCCTGAACATGACGAGGCCGGCTACTGTTATGATGGGGGGCTTGCGTTCATCGTAGGGAAGCGTTGTGCCGAACTGACGGGCCATATCCACCGGACGAATTTCAAAATCACTCAAAAACTGCCTGAGTACAACCATTGGATGTACCCGCGGGCCACCGTGAGTACGGAGGTCCCATTCGAGTCGGGTGCGCAGTGTGATACCGGGCAGAGCAGGGATGTCTTTGGCGTGGAGTGTGGTCGTATCGAGTAGTGTAGTGCCGGGCGATGTTCTGGAGTAATTGTTTTTCGTACTGCTCTTAACGTACTGGCGTGTAAGGACTTGCAGTTTGTAGAGCACAGTTCGGTTAGCGCCCTCTAACTGGTCGAAAGCGCCTGCGCGGGCTAGAGCCTTTAACTCATTACCGGCGGCTGGGACGCGGTGAAAGAAGTCCTCAAGGCCCACAAAGGGAGCATTTTCCCGTTCAAGTATGACGTTTCGGGCTGTCCCATCTGAGACACCCTTGACGGAAGTCAACGGTTTACGAATGGCCCACACAGACTGAACCATTTCTAGATCAAAGCGCAGTCCAGATGTATTCACATCCGGTACAAGAATTCGCACTCCGTGCCGGCGGGCATCCTGCTCGAGAGTCATCTGGGCATACATGCCCGGTCGGTGCTGCATGAGTCCAGCAAAGAAGGCCGCAGGATGGTAGGCCTTCAGGTAGGCACTGTGATATACGGTAAGAGCAAATGAAGCGGCATGCGAACGACAGAACCCGTACCCCACAAACTTGGACACCTGATCGAAGACCCGATTGGCCACCTTTCGACTGGCTCCGTTCTTCATAGCCGATTCCACGAATCCGTCCCGCATGCTTTCCATCTCTGTAGCATCTCGGAAACGAGACATCAGGCGCCGGAAACTGTCAG
>DKOG01000094.1 GCA_002469915.1 Bacteroidetes bacterium UBA7368 | reverse complement strand
TCCTACTCAGCAATGCACGTGAGTCATACGCTTTGGTATTGGAAGAGCTTACGACAGATCAGTGAAGCCTTCGGGTTTCAATGCACGGACCAACCGCAGAACATCAACATCAAAGATTGCCGTGGGCTACACCAAGATAATGGTAACCTTTGCTTCAAAACAAATTATCACGCTCCCACGGTCACACTCGCAATCAACTCTCCTACGCAATTACTGCGCATTCCGCGAGCGGGTGTCCAAGTGTTAATTACTGAACCAGGACTCAATGAAACTGAAGAACCATCCAGCCATGCCCCTCTCATTGTCATGCCGAATGATCGCCGCGTGCTTCAATTCAGGTCCGGTGGCTTCCAAAATTGGAGTATTTATTCCAACGATCGCCTCATAATCGAACTCAATAAAACCCGAACTTGCTACGCGATCTCGCTAGCGGGCAACGCAGCCGAATCCGGCGGCTCAGGAGTAATCAGTGCGCGTGGGGAAAACGGAGAATCCATCCGCCTCGCGGCATTCAGTCGGCCGCTGACCGCAAACCACCCAAGACAATCACTCGACCATGCCGCGAACGTGGAGTCCTGGAGCTTCAGCGTTCCCACCAATGAATTAGCTAGCTTAGGCGTCTTAGTCACTGACTTATCAGAAACACCCGCACCTGAGGATGGGACTATTTGTTCAATCGCAGAACGCACCGAATTAGGTTTTGACCTCACCGAGGTCATCGTTGGCGAGGATTTGCTAAATGTCTCCTCAACCTACATCTCAACGACTGAGGACAGTGAAACTGGGAGAATCAAAGTTTCGGCAAATATTTCAATCGGAGCATTAGAAGACCGCCTCTATGCGATCGATGTATATAGAAAAACGGAGGCAGCAGGCGAATGGCTACCGCTCGACTGCACCGAGAAGCACGGCTATTCCACGATGCGTTTCTACGCATGGGGCGATCAACGACCTGCAGATGACGCAGGATGGTGGCAGCAACTCAGACGAGCGAACCGTCATGAGACAGGAAACCTCAAGAGATCGTTAAATTCCATTCAACTGTCAGAGTTGGATCTAGGATTAAAGACATGCAGAGACCTCCTGGCATGGAAATACCCCAGCTCGGTGTGGAACGTGAACGCACACAGGATCCAAGACTTCCCCGTTCACCTCGGGCGACACCGCTTCAACATCTGGGACGGCTCAGCGGCAATCTGGTGGCAACAAGGGGCCGAAGAGTTGTCAGACTATGCATCCAAGCCAGTCACCCCAGTCACGCGACAGTTTTTACTCGGGTCTCAACCATCCAGCCTACGTATCCCGCGCGAGTTCCAAACGATCAACACAGGCAAGGCGGCATCCAACCCCGTTGGACGTTGCCTCAATTTGAGCGCTCAGTTATGGCAATCAGGCAGCCTCAAAGACTATATATTAAGTGCAACCAATAGCCAAGAATTGAACCAAGGAATCATCTTCAGCTATAAAAACTTTCTGAATGTTAGCACAGGGAAAGAGTCCGACTTTAAAGGCTTCTCTCTACTCAACTTCCTCGAAGGAGGCGATGGCATACCAAGCTTGAAACAACAGACCGAAGAGCTTTATAGGAATCAACCACGCTTTGAAGTCACTGCATTACTCAGCCCGGAACACTTACTCAGCGCAGTTCGTGCACTCAACCGTCGCAGTCGTGCGATTGAAATCGCATCGCAAGATGACTGCGAGTTACCACTAGCCAAAGTCGCCCAGACGATTGAGGCGATCCATCAGCAGATCGAATTTATCGCACCCTCAATTGCTCAAAAAATCGCGTTCGATACAGCGGAAAGCCACCTATGGCACCCGCCTTTGCTAGAGAATCGTTGGGCAGTCAAAATCGCCGAAATCGCGTGGATAGTGGCAGCCATTTCGCGATTGGCTGCACATAAAAAAATCTCACCTGAGGAGTTCGATATTCAACTAGGAAACTTGCTGTGCCGCCAAGACCCGACTGGCCACAAAGTTCAGAACCGTCTCTGCATCCTCCTGAGCATCGCTCCAGAACTTCTTTCATTCTACATCGCTCTCTTTGAGCTGCTTTTCCCTGTAAATACAGATAAATAATACCTCTTTCATGCCAGCACAAAAAGACCCTATCGAAATCGATCCTGTAGAACTTCAAAAAGATCTGCACGACAGGATGCAGCGATACCTACTGACCGCCCTTCCTATACATCGACTCTTCCCTAAGTTACGAGCACAAGCGTCTGCAGAGCTCTCACGCAATAACACACTCGTTCGCGGCCCCTACCTGGAAGCCCTGCCTGACTACCCTAAGACCAAATCAATCAAAGATTTGGTAGATGCAGGCATGCTACATGAAGGCTTTAGGGACATGGACCCGAAAGTATTTAATCGCCCGCTGCACCAGCACCAAGCGGAAGCCATTCAGGCTGTAGTTCAGAAGAATGAAAATATTGTGGTGGCCACAGGCACCGGCTCAGGAAAAACGGAATGCTTTTTATTTCCTCTGATTGATTCACTACTCAAAGCAAATATCAAAGGACGCCCAGGCATTCGAGCCATCCTAGTCTACCCTTTGAATGCGCTCGCGAACGACCAACTCTACAGTCGTATCGTTCCTCTATTGGCGAAGGAGCTCGGCGAGCATGGCATTACAGTTGGCCGCTACACTGGTCAAACCACCCAAAACAAGCAGCGATCCTATTTCCAAAATGAGTATCTAGCTAACCCGATGATCAAAGACCTGTTCGGAGATGAGATCCCAGATAATTGGCTACTTTCCCGCGATGAAATGCTCGATACACCACCGCATGTGTTAGTCACAAACTACGCCATGCTGGAACATCTACTCCTGCTCCCGAAGAATGCACCCTTATTTCAAAATGCCGACCTCCAGTTTTTAGTTCTTGATGAGCTCCACACCTACGCGGGCGCTCAGGCATCAGAGGTTTCACTGCTCCTTAGAAAACTGCGTAACCGCTATGCCCCCGAGAACACACTACGATGCATTGGCACCAGTGCTAGTTTAGGCGATAGTCCACAGGCGCAGAAGGATGTCATTGAATTTGCAACGCGCCTATTCGGCTTTCCCTTCTCTCAGGTTATTACCGCTAAACGCGAATCGCACTATCTGCTAGAAACCGAAGCGGCAAAGACACGCTTAGCTCCTGAGCAGTGGCTCGAATTACATCAAATACTACAATCAGTCCGCCACCTCCAAGACGAGCAAGAGCGCATTACCCAGTGGAACGACCGGACGATGGATGCCAACATCGAACTTCTGGTAGAAAAGGAAGGTGAATCACTCTCCCAACTTCTATGCACGACGCTCGCTAGCGACGAATCCGTTCGTGAGGTCTCCGACATTCTCTCTAAGGAAGGGCTGCAAAGTGTTGCCAATCTAGCTCAGCGTGTTTTCCCTCAAGGTCTAGAACTCGCAGAGCGTGCCCTCGCGGGTCTCGTGGCAATTGGAGCCTACGCACGTGAGTCTTCCAGTAGTTTCCCGCTACTACCCGCTCGCTATCACCTCTTCACGCGTGGCATTGAAGAAGCCACGATCGAGCTCGCACACTCGGATCACCACGAAGAAAACGCCGTCAATTTGAGGTTCCGCAGAGAGTTCAAAGATCCCGAAACCGACAAGTCACGCTTTCGCTTAATGACCTGCCGTAAATGCGGGGAGCTCTACTTCGAAGCATTCGAGAAGGGGCAACACATCATCCCAGAGCATGGCGGGCCGGGATGGAAGCGTTCCGTCTTCTGGTTAAAGCCCAAAGACAGCTATGTCATACCAGCC
>DKOG01000288.1 GCA_002469915.1 Bacteroidetes bacterium UBA7368 | reverse complement strand
GTTCAAATCATATGATTTGGCAACAGGCCTTTCATATGGAACGAAATTGGGAGATAATTTTGGTATAGGTACCAGTCTTCGATTTATCTATTCCAACTTGGCCCCGGGCCAGACCGTGGGAGCACAGGAAACGAAAGCCGGTGTTTCTACCGCTTTTGACATTGCTGGCCTTTACCGTACGAACAAGTTCAGCATGGGAGAGACCATGAAGGGTGAATTCAGTCTCGGATTTAACCTGGCCAACATGGGTAATAAAATCCAGTATTCTGACAACGCGCAGGCTGATCCCATTCCCACCAATATCCGGTTTGGATATGCGTTCAAAATGGATTTTGACGAGTATAACAGCCTGACGTTGGTAACAGATTTCAACAAGGACCTAATCCATTACCCCGATTCGGCTTCGACAGCTGATCCTTTCTACAAGGCAGTATTCTCGTCTTGGCAGCCCATTAAAGTGCGTACAAACGCGCTTGCAGATGATGAAGCAACCTATACAAATCTGAGTGTTCTGAGTCAGATGACGATTGGGACTGGATTTGAGTACTGGTACAATGATCTTTTCGCTCTTCGTGGTGGATATTTTTACGAGAATCCGAACAACGGTAACCGTAAATACATGACTCTCGGTGCTGGTGTGCGTGTCAATATTATTGGTATTGATTTCTCGTACATCTATGCAGAGCAAAATTCTCCTCTGGCCAATACCATGCGTTTCTCGATGCTGGTTAATTTTGCGAAGTAAGGCCCATCAATTGGAACTGTTCGGGTTGTCCTGACGCACACCGATCCAGCTGAAACACATGACGGAAATTGAACTGCCGAATCATTGGCGTCTAATGTTCAAGGTAGTTTTCGTGGCTCTGTGCATGAACAGTAGCCCGTTTTTTGCCTCCGCCCAACAACAGATTGCACCTGCACAGGTGAATGTGGTTGCGCTCATGGTTGAGTTTCAGCCTGACACCACTCGTTTTACAACGGGTGATGGAAGATTTTCCGGATCGCTGTTTGAGGGCGTAGAACCTCCGCGTATCGATCCACTTCCACATGATGCGGACTATTTTGAGGCCCATCTTTCTTTCCTCCGGAACTATGTTTCTAAGGTTTCGGATGGTCGAACAGAGGTAACCACCTACGTCATTCCCGAAATAGTGACCTTAGACGGCAAGATGGGGCAGTACAGTCCCACAGGTTTTGATTCAGGGTCCGATATTGAGTTGAGTAAAATGTCGGCTCTTGTTGCGGAAGCTTGGTCGAAAGCCGAAGCTGCGGGCAGTGAGGTACCGGACGAATTTTCGGCTTCGAACACTGCATTTTTAGTCTTTCACGCAGGGGTAGGTCGGGATATCGAGTTGGTTGGTACTACCCTTGATAAGACGCCAGAAGACCTCCCATCACTGTATTTCGGCCCAGAAACGCTCGAAAGATTGGGCGTATCGGGCCTGGAGCTCGATGGACTGCCGGTTTCGAACACCTTGGTGATTCCTCGAACGGAATCGCGATTAGGATTCAATTTTCTGACTGATGAGCCGTTCCTGGTTGAGTTGTCCATCAACGGTATGTTGGCGGCAAGTTTTCTGAACTATCTGGGTGTTCCAGACCTGTTCAATACGTCTACAGGAGAAAGTGCAATCGGTCCATTTGGAGTGATGGATGCGTTGGGCATTTTTGCATACAGTGGTCTTTTTCCACCTGAGCCCTCGGCATGGACTAAATATTATCTGGGCTGGGGCGATGTATTCGAAGCGGAGCCGGGTGTGAATGAGTTGGTTCATACGGGAGATGCGAGTAACAACCAGATTGCTAGGGTAAACCTTTCCGCAAGTGAGTATTACTTGTTAGAGAACCGACACCGTGATCCCGAGACTGATGGCGTTCGGCTTACCGTTCTTAAAGATGGTCAAGTGCAGGAGGTCAGATTTCCCAATGCAGATCCAGAATTCAACGATCAGACTATCGAGGGTTTCGAGGGCGGCGTCGTTTTAGATGTGGACCAATTTGATTTTGCTCTTCCGGGAGGAGTGGATGAAAATGACAATGCTCTGATCGGTGGTTTATTGATCTGGCACATTGACGAGAACAGACTCGTAACTCGTCTGAATGACAACAGTGTTAACGCAGATCCGGAAAAACGCGCCATCGACCTCGAAGAGGCCGACGGCGCGCAAGATATCGGCTATTCTTCTGGAGCGAGTTTTTTCGGCCCTCGCTACGATTTGGGCTCGCCCTTTGATTTTTGGTTCGAAAGCAACCCCGTATTGGTGCGTACTGCGACTGGTCAGGATATTCAGTTATACGATAACCGCTTTGGGGAAGACACCTACCCGTCAAGCTTGACCAATGCCGGGTTACCATCGGGAATCACGATATCGGAGATCTCAGAACCCGCATCCACGCTCAGCTTCTCGTTTGAACGGGAAACCGTTGGCGTGTGGAATAGCACCGGTATTATAAAAAATGCGCTTCCGGCAGATTTGTTTGGCGGAAATGGGCGAATGGGCGTGGTGCGAGGTGAATCACTTTATTTTCTAGCAGAGAAGGAAGGTGGGAAGGCTGCCTTTGGATCCATCAATGGTTCGTATGCAGATGGTTTGCTGTATGGAGGTCCGATCGTTCTTCCGACGAATGATTTGATATTAATTGCACCTGAAGTTTTTGTGGCCTTGACGTCAAACGGAGACTTGGAACAGTCTATTGTTCAGGGAACGATGGGGATGACCGTTTCTAGTCTGACCTCTAACATGAGTTGGCATGCTGAGGGCAACTCTTTCGTCGTTCGAATCGGAGTGACCACTCCAATGGGCCCCGCGATGGCCATCGCGCAGAGGGAATCCAGCGGCACCTTTTCATCGCGAATCGAGCCGCTTCAGAATGAGATTTTAGGAATCATCCAACTTGAACGCTCAGCAGACGCTGGCTTGATCATTTCTGACCATGCCGTCTTCGATGAGAGAACAGGTAAAACCCATGTACTGGATCTAACTGGATCTCACCCTGCTCGCTTTGACGCAGCGCTTTCAGAAGAGGGCTGGGTACTTTCATGGAGTTCTTCGAATCCTTCCGCATTACATCTGCTGCATGAAAATGGGCAGCAGTTCTCGAGCCCTCTTAGTGGGTCAAGTGCATGCACGGTAGGTGATCCTATCGCTTTTGACAGAGAGAAAGATGGAATCCCGGAATTTCTGATTGCCTGTGGAGACCATGTTTTTGGATTCCATGCGAATGGGACGTTGATGGATGATTATCCCTTCCAAGCCTTTGGTCAGGTACTCTCGGACCTAATTGTGGTTGAATCACCAGAGTTGAATCAGCAAATGGCGCTCTTTCAGACTAGTGAAGGCAGTCTGGATGGTATTGAGTTAGAGGGTGATGTGAGGCGAAGTGAAGGCTTTCCGCTATCCTCTGGCCATGCTTCAACCATTGCACCGACCGTTATCGTAAGTCCTGAGACACAAGATCTCGGCTTGTCTCCCATCTTTCTCTCGCTTTCTAACCAAGGTGCTTTGTCAGGCTGGGTTGCAGCGGATAATCGAAGCATCGTATCCAGACCTCGATCATCGTTTGATCTGGCGGTAGACGTTCGAGAAGGAAGCACACCGGGTACTGAGCCCTCGTCTCGATTGTTGTTAGCCGATGAAACGTACAATTGGCCCAACCCGATTTTGGACGGAATCACCCACATTCGCTACATGGTGGATGAGGTTTCTGACATTAATATTTTAATTGTGGATGGAGCTGGATCGCTG
>DKOG01000145.1 GCA_002469915.1 Bacteroidetes bacterium UBA7368 | reverse complement strand
CAAATCTATGCCGCCTTTGATGGATACGTCCACTTGCCTGTAGACGCATTTAAACACGCAGAAGTCTGCAGTTTTGACGTAAATGAAGCCACCCACGTCTTTCGCAGTTCGGGCACGGGTTCATCCTTGAGAGCCCAACACTTTGTTAAGGATATTTCCCTGTATGAGCATGCTGTTAAAGCTGCATTTACTCGAGCTTTTGGCGAAGGGCCTTTTGTGATTGTGGGACATCTGCCAGCGTATCAGCAAGACAGCTCGCTCGTCTATATGGTTGATTTTCTAGCGCGCTCCGTTGGACAACCTGGTTCTGGTCTTTTTCTGAATGATCATGCGTTTCTTGATGCTGCCGTTGCCCAATGTGAGGACTCAGGTTGTAAGCTGATTCTTTTTGGTGCTGCCTTTGGCTTGATGGATCTGATTGATGTTGTTCAGATTGTGCTTCCTAAGAATGCCTTGGTAATAGAAACAGGGGGGATGAAGACCCATAGAAGGGAAATATCTAGGTCTGACTTACATACCTCGTTGGCTCAGGGTTTTTCGATTCCTGTAGCCCAAATTCGTTCTGAGTATGGAATGTGTGAGCTTTTTTCCCAGTTTTATACGAACGAAGAGGGCCTTTTTGTAGCCCCTCCATGGACTCAGGTGTCCGTTGTGGATCCAGAAAACCCATCGATCACCCTACCCCAAGGAGAAGTGGGCGTTTTAGCTATCTTCGATCTTGCAAATATCTACAGTCAGTGTGCTCTTCTGACTCAGGATTTAGGCCGTGATCATGGAACCGGTTTTGAAGTTCTGGGTCGCATGTCTTTGGCGGAGCTCCGCGGATGTAATTATCTTTTCGAGCGGACCTAAAATTGATCAAATCGGATAGTCTCCGGGAGCCTCATTATGCTGGCAATTGGACATAGTAGCGATGGTCGAGTAGCAACCGTAACCCTCAATCGCCCGGATAAACGGAATGCTTTAAATCAAGAACTGGTACTTGAACTCGATTCTGCCCTGCATTCCCTTGCAGCAGACGAGTATCTGCGCGCAGTCATCCTCACGGGAGCAGGAAACGTATTTTCGGCGGGTGCAGATCTTGATGCTCTTGATAGCATGCAAACAGCCTCGTTCGAAACGAATCTAGAAGATTCCAAAGCCTTAGCAAACCTGTTTCTAACCATGCGTGAGCATCCTTTATTACTTGTCGCAAAAGTAAACGGTCACGCCATCGCGGGCGGATGCGGGTTAGTCTCAGCTTGTGACATGAGCTTTGTGAACCGAGAGGCAAAACTAGGGTTTACCGAGACGAGAATTGGGTTTGTGCCGGCTCTAGTATCCGTTCTGCTAAAAGGTAAGATTAGTGATACGCATACGCGTGATCTGCTACTGAGCGGTAAGCTTATTCGTGCAGACGAGGCGTTGAACATGGGTTTGATTAACGTGGTATGTAGTTCGGCTCATCTGGATTCGGATGTGCGATCTTACGTTGCATCTTTCTGCCGTAACACCTCTAGGCAAGCCGTCGCGGCGACTAAAAAGTTGTTGTGCGGCAGTGGATTACCGTCTCTTTCGGATCTGCTTAATGAAGCGGCAATCGTGAATGCCGAGGCCCGTAGCCTTCCAGATTGCAAGAAAGGCATTGCTGCCTTTCTTAGAAAGGAAGCCGCACCTTGGACGGTCGATTATGAAAAGGACCATCGCGATCCGGCATGAATCCGTATTCACGAGACTTCTTTTCTCAACTCGGGTTGAATCGAGATGCTACGCAGCGGATCCATCTTCTACTGGCATTCGAGGATTCATGGCGTTCAGCACTTTTGACGGGCTCTCACGCCCCAAACCTGCTGGATTCATTCGACCTTCCGATCCACGAGCCCCATTTACTACTCGCCGAAGCGTATCGGAAGGAGTTCACATCGGCTAGTTCTCAGCAGCGTCCTGAAGTTGCGAAGCGTTTTGTAAACGAGGGGTTTCTGCCAATTGTGACGTGTATAGCTAGTGAAGCTGGACTGAGGCGCAGGTGGCAGACTCAAAGTGTTCGGGCATTGGGAACAGCTGTCGCAATCCAGCATCACTTAACACACTTTAGTGCTGAAACGGCTGCGGGATTGCGCCTTTTTGAACCAGGAAAGCATGCTATCGATGGTAAAAAGGCGATTTGGAAGCAGGTAATCTCCATACAACAGTGTCTGGCTGACTGCACTGATTTAGCACCAGAATTACGTTATCTAAAGCGAAGGCAGTTCAAGATTTGGTGGTTTAGAATGCTAGAATGGACTCATGCGATCGAAAAAGTCGATTTTGATCTCCAAAAATCGCCCATCATGTTGAGTACTTTTCAAAATGCTCAGGCCCTAGTTCAGGCGCATTTTGGTAAAACTACCTTTCGTTGATAGTCCGCTACACACGATTCACTTCGATTCCGCACAATCCTAACCGCATTCCCAAGTCCTTTTTCCTAATATTAGACGCTCCAGTTAGGACCATTATACCTTCTAGATATGTCTACTTACAAAGATGCCGGTGTTGACGTTAAAGCCGGAGAAGAAACGGTTGAACGTATTAAACCTTTAGTACGAAAAACCTTTACCGATGGCGTTATGACCGACATTGGCGCCTTCGGCGCCTTTTTCCGAGTAGACTGGAAAGCCTATGATGATCCGGTAATGGTATCCTCAGTCGATGGTGTTGGTACCAAGCTGAAGGTGGCGTTCATGATGGATAAGCATGATTCTGTTGGTCAAGACTTGGTCAATCATTGCGTGAACGACATCGCCGTTTGTGGAGCAAAACCACTCTTCTTTTTAGATTACTTCTCCACCGGAAAGCTTGTTCAGGATACCGCGTATAGTGTGATTAGTGGATTTGCAAAAGCTTGCCAAGAGAACGGATGTGCATTGATAGGGGGGGAAACCGCTGAAATGCCAGATATATACGTAGCTGGAGAGTATGACCTTGCTGGTACGATTGTAGGTGTTGTAGATCGAGCAAATATCGTTGACGGATCTACAATTGAAGAAGGCGACGTGCTCATTGGATTCCCGTCGACGGGACTGCATACCAACGGCTACAGCCTGGCGCGGCATGCATTATTTAGCCAGTATGACGTGAACGACCGTCCAGATGAGCTTGGTGGGCGCTCTGTTGGCGAAGCCTTGCTAGCCATTCATAAATCATACCTAGATACCATCTCAAAGCTGACCTCGACTGTGGACGTTCGTGGTCTAGTACATGTAACGGGAGGTGGTATTCCTGGCAACGCGAAACGCATTATGCCAGATGGCCTTACAATAGACGTGGATTATGCTTCCTGGGAGCGCCCCGCGCTGTT
>DKOG01000066.1 GCA_002469915.1 Bacteroidetes bacterium UBA7368 | reverse complement strand
TAGATAAGCGTCTCTCAAGAACTCTAACACATACCCAGCATCGGCCTCTCCGTATTCCTTTTCGAGAGTCAGAAGAGCCATCCAGCCTGAGATGGCGGACCGAAGCCACAGATCCGTCGGAAGCAATGAACTGAGCCGCTCGGAAAGGACTGCATTCGAAAGTGCATTCAGAAAATCAAAAGAATCCAACCAAGCGTTCACGGTAACGGCCCGATCCTTGGGTAGCAACACGAGGTTACCGATAGATGTCGCTGTATCCAGCCCCGATACACGTTGGATGAGCGCAGAGTTTGTATCAGAATCAGCTTCGGAGTCAACAAAAGGGGAAATGACATGCTGCGTTGAAGCAATAAGCATGGAATCCGTACGGGAATCGCTTTGGAATTCGTCCGCATTTGGGTCGAATGCGAAAAATCCGGCAGAACCAGCAAACACCCCTCTCTGACTCGCATCATCCACAAAACCGTCATTCACAAAGAGCGAATCCTGCCCCGCAACAAAAACAGACCAACTTCGGGGTGCAGAAATCCTCAATTGGGTGAAATAATCGTCCAACTGGTCAACGGGAGAGGGGTACCAGTTGTCAGATCCAGGCTCCGTTCCATTCCAGAAAGCCGTTCTGTTCGAACTGGATCCAGAAGAGTAGATGCCGCGGTCTACCGTGAAACGGATTCGAAGCGGCCATTCCGGGATGGGCACGTATTTTGTTTCACGATCCGTTAGTGTGATGGACAAAAGAGAATCACTTTGCGTCCAGGAGACTTCTTCCCGAAACAAGCCCACATGCTGTATGGTGATGCCTTCTGTTCGCAGCTGAAGGGTGTCGCCCTCGGGTGTCTCAGAGATGGCGTGCACAAACGAGAGACCTTCCACGGGTCCATTTCCGGAAGGGATGGATAGAGCCACTCGGATCATCTCAATGTCGAAACGCGAGAACTCCTCGGATCGAATGGGAGCATCCATTAGCGGATGCTCCTGCGCAAAGCTGGAAGAAGCGGAAAATAGCAGAGCAGCGAGCAGGATGCATCGAATTTTATTCATTCGGGGCCACCGTGTCTTCAGTCGTAACAGCAGGAAGAGACGCCCCCAAGTAGAGAAAGCTGGCAAATCCAATGACGAGATAGAGAATCATTTGGCCTGAGTGAGCCAATATGGCATAGGATGCAGCTTCAGTCTGAGGCATGGCGAACAACAAGCCGAGAGCTTGAATCGTGACAAAGTGAAATGTCCCGATGCCTCCCGGAGAAGGGATAATGACGCCAAAGGCTCCAATCAACATAATGCCCCAAGCTTGGATGAGACCAATACCAAAAGGATCAGCTTGACCCAACAAAAGAAAGGGGATATAGGCCATCATGGAGTAGCACATCCACATACCGACGGTGTGCAAAATAAGCATTCGCGTTTTGCCTGTATGTAGCAAGCTGAGCATTCCATCTCTGAATTGACTCGCAGCTCGGGCCACAATCGAACGTGGATCCTGAATGCCCCGGATTAGATAGATCAACATAAAACCGACTACTAGAACTACTCCAAAGGTAATTCCGCCTAGCACCCAAGAGGACGTTTTCTCCAAGAGAGTAGAAAGGGGAGACATTAATAGATCCCACAAATCAACCAGTTGGTTTTGGAATACGAGTGGCACAGTCAGTAAGGCTATTCCGAAGGCTACCATATCTAGTGTGCGTTCGACCACAACCGTTCCGAAAACGGTACTGAAGTGTAGACGCTCTCGCCGGGCTACGTAACCCGTTCGGATAACCTCGCCAAGCCTAGGACCTGCATAATTGGCCATGTAGCCTATCATGACCGACAGAAAAGTGAGAAATCGAGATACTTTTTCTGTGCCATTGGCACGTTTGGGTAACACGTCCAGCATCAATGACCATCGGAGTGCTCTGAGCCAGTGGCTCAGGATGGTCAAAAAAATGAGGGGAATGAACCAAGCGAGCTGGGCACCTTTCAATACCAGCCAAACTTCGTTTAGGTCTACGCCTTTTAATCCCAGATACAGCAATATCCCGGCAAGCAAGAAGCTACCGATTCGTATCAGCCAGGATGTGGTTCCGTTTTGCATGTTCGATGAGCAGAGTGGGACCCGTCTACACGGATTCAGCCTCTGAGATCCACAACCTCAACACCAGATGGAGGTTCAAACCTAAACAAGTCGTCAGGAATGGGAGGATCAACCCGGATATTGGATAAATCAAAGACCATCTCTACATCATTTAGGTCGATGACTTTTAACCAAGTAACCAATCCATCTGAGCGGCGCACTCCAAGACGAACTTGTCTAAACGATGCAAATTCGTCATTGGGTTCCAGGTCTAGCATGTCGTGAACCTGCCCGGACCTGTTCTCTACTCCGGCAGAGGTGACCGTAAAATCTTCATCGAGCTGGCGTAAAAACGTCGTCAAAGAAAACGAGTATTCGTCTTCGACAAAATCGTTGATGATAACCTGATTTTGAGATCGGTTGTAAATCCACATGGTCGTTCCATCGGTTATGATGGACTGCGAGCCCGTCTCAACACGGTATCCAGAACCTCCGAAGGTGAGGGATCCAGAAAAACGCTCTGGGGCATCCAGAAAGTCAGACGTCGCGACCTGCACAAAATCTGCCTTCATGACAGTCAGTGAAGTGTACCGCTCTGATAATTGTTGTGTGATATCTGCCTGGTCCTGGGCTTGAAGGACACCTACCTGAAAGGCAGCCATCAAGACAAATACTAAAATTCGTTTAGTCACATTCATACGATTACCGTGAGTTACTACAAGGCAGAGTTCAAAGTACGTGCCGTACTCGTTATTTGGACTCAGGAGCGAGCAGAGCGTTTTAGTGCGTCTACCATTGCCGTCATATCCGCTTGTGTATTGTATAGGTGGGGAGCCACTCGAATCGCATTTCCCCGAACTGATACAAAGACGTTATGCTCATCAAGCGTGTTCTTCACTTCGACTGGATCCAGTTTTTCGGGAAGTCTGAGTCCGAACAAGTGATTACCACGCAAACTTGGGGAGCTGATGTGGAAACCAAGCCGTTGGATGGGATCGATCCAGGGCTCGAGAAGTGCGCCGGTGTAGGTCTGAATGCGTTCAGGACTCCATTCTAGAATCATTTTTAGGGCTTCTTCCATCATTGGCAGTAGGATAAAGTTGCTTTTTTCTCCCACATCGAAGCGAATGGCCCCGGGTTGATACTCACTCTCGTAATCCACTAGGCGTGCGAAGTTCTCACTATCGCGTCTGTTAATCCAGTTTTCTTCAATAGGCCGTCCAGACAGGAATCGTTTGCTCCAGTAGGCCATACCGCAGGAGTAGGGACCCATCATCCACTTGTATCCGGCAACGATGAGCGCATCGGGTTGGATCTCTGACACACTAAATGGAAGCGCTCCAACCGATTGCGTCCCATCAATAAGTAGTGCAGCACCCACTGAGCGGGTTTTTTGGCCAATAGCTACTAAGTCGAAAAACGTACCATCTGTCCAGTGGACGGCGGGTAGCGCAACCATTGCAGTCTGTTCATCAATCGCGGAGAGAATCGCTTCGCTCCAGCGTGAAACATCTTGTGGAGAGGAAACGGATCGCACAGTCAGAGACTGGTCTTCAGCGAGTCGATTCCAGGAGTAGACATTACTTGGAAACTGCTCGTGCAGAACAACGATGTTTTGTCCGGGTCGTGTCTTCAGGTTGTTTGCAGCAATAGCTACTGCATACGAAACGGACGGAATGAGGGAGATAGAAGACGCATCAGGCGCATCCACCAATTGTGCGAATAGGCTGCGGATTGAGTCTGCAGTCCTAAAAAAGTCTTTCGTTGAAAGGACGGATGGGTTTCTTTTTCCCATCACCGCTGAAATGCCGACCGCTTCAACCCGTTTGGGTAGAGGGGACATGTAGGCACAGTTCAAATAGTGAAGATTGGGATCCAGCGAAAACGCGTCGGACTGACAGGGTAGCATATCTAGGGAAATTGGTTGCTTCCTAAGATACGATCTTGCGGCTATTGGATGTGACTCGGCGCGCCCTTTGGTGAGGCCTCGATACGGCAGCTAATTGCTCGATACATCCTCGGAAAGGCGCTCTAGCTGAGTTTGCTTCAAGCTTATCTCCACTTTCTCCAGTGTTTCCTTCGCAGCCTCGAGAGAATGTTGCCAACGGCCTCGTTCCAGTTCGAAGGATAATTCCTTTTCAAACTCGGCCATTTCAGAAGCGATATCGGCTTCTAATCGCTGCATTTCATGCTTCAATTCTAGGTCGATATCGAATTTAATATCAGGTGTCGCTGAAGCCCGATTACGGTGGCGAATGACGATTCGATGTGGGCGATGAGGGGTTAATTCAACCATCACATGGTCTTGTTCTGGAGGGCTGGAATTAGGCCAGAAGTGCTGCAAAATCGCAGAAAACAAGTTGGCAGAAAAAAGAATGATTGCCGCGATGCCGAGCACCATTACTACTTTCTGTTGGCGCCCTGGTTGGTCGGTGCTCATCGGATTCCCTCGTTAAATCAAATTGACTGAAAATGTTGAAACGTCTTCCGAGTTCGTTTCGATGTCAGTCGATAGAAGCAGAACGGATCCATTCAATAATTATTGTATCCACGCTGTTCTTAATGATCTAAGACGAGGGGCCTTTCTTCAGTGTTGCAGTGGAGAAGCACGACAGGTCGATTTCATCTTTCATATTCCAACACCAGAATTGCTGACACGGGAAGGTGTTTTCGTACAGTGCACGACCTACGATTACCGAGTCCACTCTGAAATCGCTCAATTCATTCAGTTTAATCAGGTGATGGTGGTTCCCAATACCACCTGAGGCCGTGATTTTGGCTTTTTTGAGCTCAGAGCCCATTTCTCGATAGGCCTCCATATTGGGACCTTCCATGGTTCCGTCTCTGGAGATGTCCGTATATACGATACGCCGACATCCTCGGTCCTCCATATCGCGAGCAAATTGGACGGCGTTTTGGCCACTGCCTTCTGTCCAACCCTGCACCCGAACCTCACCGTCTTTTGCATCTATACCGACGACAATTCTGCTTGCACCATGCTTCTCGACAGCGGTGGAGACCAAATCGGGATTTTCTA
>DKOG01000026.1 GCA_002469915.1 Bacteroidetes bacterium UBA7368 | reverse complement strand
CGTCACCAATCTTTAGATCTGGAAGTGGATTTTCCCGGTCCTCCAGTGCTGATTCCGGATCATCAGAACCTTCAACGTACGCTCGGAAGAACCCAGGAAACAGAACACGTTGTCCACCGGCCCGGAATAGAGATTCGTCTTCTCCAGCTCCGGTCACAATCTTTACACTGGTCCGTTCAATTTTGGCCTCGGCCATCTGCGAGGCAACCGTCCTCTTCCAGATCATATCGTAGAGAGCCGATTCTTCACCCGAAAGACCCAGTTCGGATGCGGTCGGCATCTTGGTCCCGGCTGGTCGAATAGCCTCATGCGCCTCTTGCGCATTACGGACTTTATTCGAGAACTGACGTGGTCCTGCACTCAAGTATTCCTTTCCATAGCGGGACTCTACAGCATTTCTGGCTGCGGTGAGCGCTTCGTTTGAAAGGTTGGTAGAATCCGTACGCATGTACGTGATGAATCCCTGCTCGTACAGCTTCTGAGCAACACGCATCGTCTCACGTGCAGAAAGGCGCAGTTTTCGACTCGCATCCTGTTGTAGGGAGGAGGTAATGAACGGTGCACTCGGGTTTCGAGTTATGGTTTTAGACTGAACGTCACTAACGGTCCAAGCCGTTTTCGGTAAACCGGTTTCAAGTCCGTTAGCCCGCGTCTGACTTAAAATTGTGCAGTCTTTACCATCGACTAACGTGGATTTTAGACGTCCCGTGTTGTCATCAAAATCTTTACCTGTGGCAAGTCTTAGGCCGCCAAGTTGGATCATGGTCGCCTGAAAACTGGTGCCAGCAGACGCAAGGTCTGCGCTTAAGCCCCAGTATTCGGCGGGAATAAATAAAACGCGTTCCGTCTCGCGTTGGACCATTAGTCGGACAGCAACACTTTGAACCCGGCCAGCAGATAGCTTGGGAGCGATTTTTTTCCAGAGTAGCGGCGAAATAGAGTAGCCGACTAAGCGATCAAGCACTCGGCGCGTCTCTTGAGCGTCAACGAGGTGAACATCCATCTCACGCGTATTTTCCAACGCATCGAGGATAGCAGACTCTGTGATTTCATGAAACACCATTCGGCGAACGGGAATCTTCGGCTTCAACACCTCTAGAAGATGCCAGCCAATCGATTCTCCTTCGCGGTCTTCATCCGTTGCGATATAGAGCTCATCCGCATCTTTAAGTGCATCCTTTAAAAGTTTGACTACTTTTTTCTTGTCGGATGGCACGATGTAAAGAGGAGAGAAGTCCTCATCCACATTGACGCCCAGGCGGGACCAGCTGGTCTTTTTAAATTTTTCCGGTATCTGGGAGGCCGAAGGCGGAAGATCCCTGACATGTCCCATACTTGCCTCTACCTGATAGGAATCAGGCAAGTATTTTCGGATTGTGCGGGCTTTGGTCGGAGATTCTACAACGACAAGTCGCTTCATGTCTGCTATTGGATGGCTCGATTGCTCGACGTGTGTAAGAAATTATGACCCCTCACACGCTCGTTTTGAGTTTGCGTTCCGAGCGGAGGTCCAAACTCGGAGTACTGTTTAATGATTTCTTTGCTCATCTGGCCATAAAGAGCAACCAATAGAGATGTATCTTTATCAGGATTCGCTCTCAGCGAAACGCACCTCTGGTGAGGATCGTGTTTCACTTTCGAGCGTGACCTGCTTCGAGCAGAATATCAGCCCAACACTTCTATATATACAGTAGACGATCACCATGAGTAAAATGGTTTTCAAATTCGGCGACGGCATTGCTGACGGCGATAAATCAATGAAAGCCCATCTGGGCGGAAAAGGAGCCAATCTGGCAGAAATGTGCTCCATCGGATTACCCGTCCCTCCGGGAATCACGATTAACACAGACAGCTGTAAGTACTACAGCGATAACGATGGGAAATGGCCGGAAGGTCTCGAAGCCCAGATCCGAGATGGGATTGATCATATCGCATCTCAGATGAACGCTGGATTTGGTGATGCGGACAATCCGCTTCTCGTTTCCGTTCGAAGCGGAGCTGCCGTATCCATGCCAGGAATGATGGACACCGTCCTTAACCTTGGCTTAAACGATGCGGCCGTAGAGGGTCTAGCAAAAAAAACAGGCAATGTTCGATTTGCCTATGATGCTTATCGACGATTCATCGACATGTTCGGTGATGTGGTAATGGGTGTCCATCACGCCTACTTCGAGGAAGCCCTCGAGGCCCTGAAGAAGGACCGTGGTGTTGAAAATGATGTAGACTTGAGCGGCGAAGACCTCAGGGTTCTCGTTGATCAGTACAAAGCCATTTATCGGAAGCACACGGGCTACATGTTCCCTGAAGACCCGTTCGAGCAGCTTTCGCTCTCGATTAACGCTGTTTTCGGCTCTTGGGATGGAGATCGCGCTCTTAAGTATCGCTCGATCAATAAGATCTCTGGACTGATCGGTACCGCGGTAAACGTTCAGGCCATGGTTTACGGAAACATGGGACCAGGAAGTGGAACCGGTGTTCTGTTTACAAGGAATCCTTCCACAGGAGAAAACAAGCTCTATGGTGAGTTTCTTGTAAACGCTCAGGGTGAAGATGTTGTCGCCGGGATTCGTACTCCGGAAGACATCTCACAGATGGCTGATGAGTTTCCTGCTGCCTACGAACGCCTCGTAGAGGTAACGCAGACGTTGGAGAAACACTATTCTAATATCCAGGACATTGAGTTCACGGTGCAGGAAGGTAATCTGTACATCCTGCAGACTAGAAATGGTAAGCGTACCGGTGCTGCAGCTGTTCGTATAGCCGTAGAGATGGCTAATGAGGGTATGGTTTCTAAGAAAGAAGCTGTTCGTGATTTGGTTGAGCCTGGTCATTTGGATCAGCTTCTGCACCCTCGGTTTGCCGATGTAACGGCCTATGTTGCAGACGTAATTGCCAAAGGTCTTCCTGCGTCTCCGGGTGCAGCAGTCGGAAAGGTTGTGTTTTCCGCTGAGCATGCCGAGAAATCGAAGGAAGCTGGAGAGAAAGTACTGCTTGTCCGCATTGAGACGAGTCCAGAAGATGTTGGCGGAATGGATGCCGCAGAAGGTATCCTGACTTCTCGTGGAGGCATGACTTCTCACGCTGCTGTTGTGGCTCGTGGCTGGGGGAAACCTTGTGTAGCGGGATGTGGCGAAATCGTCATTAACTACTCCAACAAGACCTTTACCAATGGTAAAGTCACGGTAAGAGAAGGTGACTGGATTTCCATTAATGGATCCACTGGTGAAGTTATTCTCGGATCCCAGAAATTGGTCGATCCTGAATTGACCGGTTACTTTGCTGAGTTCATGTCTTGGGTAGATGAGTTCCGTACGATGAAAGTCCGCACGAACGCAGATGCTCCTGCAGATGCTCTTCAAGCGATTGAGTTTGGTGCTGAAGGCATCGGGCTATGCCGTACTGAGCATATGTTCTTCGAAGGAGACCGAATTGACAGTGTTCGTGAGATGATTCTCGCAGATGGTTTGGAAGCACGTAAATCGGCACTTGCCAAATTGCTCCCTTATCAGAAGGAAGACTTTTTGGGCATTTTCAAGGCCATGGAAGACAAGCCAGTAACGGTTCGTCTACTGGATCCACCACTCCACGAGTTTCTTCCTCATTCGGAAGCTGACAAACGGGATATGGCGAAGAAAATGGGCGTTTCTTACGAGACCGTTCAGGCCAAAGTGGATTCTCTTGCTGAATTCAATCCGATGTTGGGTCATCGTGGTTGCCGCTTAGGTGTTACCTACCCGGAAATCACCGAAATGCAGACTCGCGCGATCATCGAAGCTGCGGTAGAATTGACACAACAAGGCGTCAAGGTATATCCAGAGATCATGGTCCCGCTAATCGGTACGGTCGAAGAGTTTGTCAATCAAAAAGCAGTCATCAAAGCAACAGCGGACGCCGTTTTTGCCGAAATGGACGCCAAGGTTGATTACTTGATTGGAACGATGATCGAGATTCCAAGAGCTGCGCTTACAGCGGATGCTATCGCTAAAGAAGCTGAGTTCTTCTCGTTCGGAACGAATGACCTCACGCAGATGACCTTCGGGTACAGCCGCGATGATGCAGGTACATTCCTTCCGGAATATGTTGATCAGAAGATTCTTGTTGAAGATCCATTCCAGTCGCTAGACATTTCTGGAGTTGGTCAGTTGGTTCGCATGGGTACAGATCTAGGTCGTAGTTCACGCGATGGCCTGAAAGTCGGTATCTGTGGAGAGCATGGTGGTGATCCGAAATCGGTTCATTTCTGCTTTGAAGTGGGAATGGATTACGTTTCTTGTTCACCGTTTCGTGTTCCGATCGCTCGTCTTGCTGCAGCGCAGGCAAGTATGACCGACTAAATGAACGACGGAGACGGAATCGACATTCCGTTATCGAGCAGTTGTAGTGGGGGCGGGCCGAATGGCCCGCCCCCACTTTTATTTTACGCAACCTCCACGTGTGCGCCCCGTCTAAGAAAGCATCTTTGTTAAACCGATCCCGACGAACGTCATGTGCGAAAAAAAATCCCGAAGCGAGGAGTACTCATCAACTCGAGAGGCCTTTGATTCCCTGAATGCGGAAGAAAAGCTGACATTCCTCGCGGAGTCCGCGGCGAAAGCATTCGTTGACGGCGTCCAAGAAGTCGTTTCTTCATTTTCCGAGGCTATGGAGAATGGGTGGCCAGCTGAGGATGATTCCGAGCAAGAAACAGACGATGCGACAAAAGAGGCTGCCGAAAAGAAGAAAACAGCTTCTAAAAAGCCAGCTGCAAAGCGGAAAACAACGAAAAAGGCATCTCCCAAGAAGACCCCTAAAAAGGCGTCAGATTCCACGGAGTAAACGAGTATGCCCGACTCTCATCACGGTTCAAAAAAGCAGAGGACTGATCAAATAATTGAATTTGATCAGTTGAATCTGGTTGGGAAGGCGATCTTCGTCACCGGGACGCTATTTAAAACGGCCGAAACGGTCGTGAGCTATACCGTGACTACCCTGTCTGATATTTGGGATCAGGCAGAACAGGCATTTTTAGATGAGCATGATCCGAGAGAGCGCGTCTCTGATGCGGTGATCGTCGAGGAGTCGCACTCAAAAAAGAAGGGAGAATCCTCTTCTCATTCAGACCATTAGGCATGAACGGTCTTCTCTTCTCCGTTTGTTGAGACAGGGCGCTCTTTGTCCGGAACGGCGAAAAACGTCGCGGGATTGTTGATCGGACGTTTTAAAAGTGCCAGATCAATCACTTCTGACATCCTTTTTACGTAGGAGATAGATAGACCGCGTAGGGAGGATGCAGCAATTTCTTCTACATCTTTGCGGTTCTTGTCCGGTAGGATCACCGATTTAATGCCTGCTCGTTTTGCGGCCAGTACTTTTTCCTTAATTCCGCCAACAGGAAGCACTAGTCCTCGGAGCGTGATTTCTCCCGTCATAGCCACGTTGTGCCGAACACGTCTTTGGGTGTAAATGGAAATCAGTGCCGAGAGCATGGATACTCCGGCCGAAGGTCCGTCTTTAGGTATTCCACCTGCTGGGACATGCACATGGAGGTCCCAATGCTTAAATGCATCCTGAGGAATGCCCCAATCCTGTGCTTGAGCTTTCACGTATGAAAGCGCTGCTTGAGCGGACTCTTTCATCACATCACCGAGTTGCCCTGTCAGAACCATTCTGCCCGATCCTCTTGAAACGGAAGCCTCGATGAAGAGAATATCACCGCCAACGGGTGTCCAGGCCAAACCGGTGGCGACGCCTGGGACCTCGGTCCTCTCAGCTACATCTGAGAAGTATTTTCGGGCTTTAAGATAATCTTCAATGTGATCCGCCTCTACTTTCTCGCCTTTAGACTCTTCCATGGCCACCTTTTTGGCCACCCCTCTGGCCACAGAGCCAATGGTTCGTTCCAGTTGGCGAACACCAGATTCTCTCGTGTATCCATCAATGATGAGTTTGAGAGCAGGAGATGTCAGTGAAATCTGCTTCTTCTTTAGCCCATTCCGTTCAACCTGGCGAGGAACGAGATACTGCCGAGCGATGGCTAGTTTCTCTTCTTGGGTATACCCATTGATCTCAATCATTTCCATGCGATCCCTGAGGGGCGCCGGAATCATTTCTAAATAGTTGGCCGTGGCGATAAAGAGCACATTGGAGAGGTCGTAGTCCACTTCGAGATAGTGGTCGTTAAACGCGATATTTTGTTCGGGGTCTAGCACCTCCAGCAAGGCAGAGGAGGGGTCTCCACGAAAGTCTGATCCCAATTTGTCTACTTCATCGAGCATGAAAACAGGATTGGCTGTGCCTGCCTTTTTCATGCCTTGAATGATGCGACCGGGCAACGCCCCTACATAGGTACGCCGATGGCCACGAATCTCAGCCTCATCGCGTACGCCTCCCAAAGACATACGAACAAATTCACGCCCCAGAGCGCGAGCAATACTCTTTCCTAGACTGGTTTTACCCACTCCTGGTGGTCCATGGAAGCACAGAATGGGTGCTTTCATGTCGCCTTTTAGTTTGAGAACGGCCAAGTACTCTAGAATACGCTGTTTGACGGCCTCCAGACCATAATGATCTTCGTTCAGGATTTCGCCAGCACGCGGAATATTGAGTTGGTCTTCAGAGTAGTCCATCCAAGGAGTATCCAGAATCCAATCGACGTAATTTCTAGTTACTGCATAGTCTGGGGAGGCTGGATTGGACCGGGCTAGTTTGTCCAATTCTTTCTTCAATACCTCTCTCACTTCCTCTGGCAACCGCTTTTTATCTGCACGCTGACGCAGTTCAATGACGTCGTTGCCACCCCCCTCAGTTTCTCCAAGCTCGTCCTGAATCGCCTTCATCTGCTGTCGAAGGAGATATTCACGCTGCTGCTGATCTACATCCGTTTTAACACGGGAGCGGATTTCTTCGGACAATTGAAGCACCTGTAATTCCTGATTCAGGTGGTTCATGACTAGGTCAGCTCGTTCGACGAGCGGCAGCGTTTCGAGCAGAGTCTGCTTATCGCCTACTTCAATCTGAAGATTAGAGGCGATGAAGTGGATTAAAAAAGTCGGGGAGTCAATATTTTGAATCGCATAAGCAGCTTCGCTTGGAAGGTTAGGCGATAGATTGACGATCTGGATAGCCAGCTCCTTGATCGACCTGATTCTAGCCTGAATTTCGATGTCCTCACCTACTAAATCTTCCACTACCGGCTCGACTTTGGCCGTGAAGTAAGGTTCAGTCTGAACAAACTCAGAAATTCGGAATCGACGTTTTCCCTGAATGACGATGGATTTGGACCCGTCAGGCATCTTGATCAACTTCAAGATACTTGCGACCGTACCGTACTCGTAGAGGTCCGAGGGAGAGGGATTCTCGGTTTCAGAGCGCTTTTGAGCTACAACACCGATTAATCGGTCATCTCCGAAAGCATCCTTCACCAGTTTGAGGGAGGTATCTCTCCCAACCGTGATAGGCAGAACTACACCCGGAAAAAGTACTGTGTTACGAAGCGTGAGAATGGGCAGAACGGCCGGCACATCTGCCAGGCTCATTTCCTTTTCTTCATCGGCCGTTGGTAGAGGAATGCTCTGTTCAGGATCATCATCCAGAAGGTAAACCAGGTCCGAAAGCATAAAATTCTGTTGTTTCTC
>DKOG01000180.1 GCA_002469915.1 Bacteroidetes bacterium UBA7368 | reverse complement strand
TCTTGTTAATCGCCTCGAAAATGCTCTCAAATTTTCCGCCAAAGGGCGACCAGAAGACGGCAAGGACAATCACCACTCCGGCCGTAATTCGACCTATCGTTACTAGGGCTTTATCCGTAGTCTGAGGGCGGATTTTCTTGACGATGTCTTCCGCGACCACTGTTGCCGTACTATTTAAGGCAGACTCCACGGTGCTCATTACGGCCGCGAGTAAACCAGCGGCCAATAACCCCTTTAGTCCGGCGGGCAATAGCTCCTGAATCATAACCAGTAGTGTTTCATTGGGCTGCTCGATAATATCCTGGAACAGCACGTAGCCCAGTACGCCGGGAAGGACCATGAAGAACAGGGGTAGGATTTTGAGGCCACCTGCAAAAACGGCTCCCAATTGACCGTCTCGCATGCTTCGGGCACCCAGCGTTTTTTGTACGATTGTCTGATCCGTACACCAATACCATATTCCTAGAATAGGATAACCGAGTAATACCGAAACCCAGGAATATTCGTTCAACCTCCCTGTTTCTGGGTTTCGGAATGAGTGCAGCATATTCATCTGATCGCTTTTCACAGCCGCTTGAAGGTCTGCCATAGAATGGATTCCTTGATCAGGGAGGGCGAAAATCGCAAACAGGGTCAAAACCACGGCTCCGGTAAGAAGCAATACAGCCTGAATGGCATCCGTGATCATAATGGCCCGCAATCCCCCTATGATTGTGTAGGTCGCAGCCACTAAGGCAATACCAATGACCGACCAAATGACAGGGATTCCGAAGAAGTACAGGAATACCATGGCTCCCGCATAAATGCTAATTCCGATGTGAATGAGCAAGGCCGAAACAACAGTAATCAGAGCCATGATCAGCCGAGGGGTTGGGCTGTATCTCTTTTCAAGAAACTCGGGCAGCGTAGTGATATTGCTGCGCAAATAGAATGGGACAAAAATGAGGCCCAGGACAATTAAGGTGAAGGTAGCCATCCACTCAAAATTCCCGACCACGAAGCCGATCCGATATCCATCGGCTGCTAGTCCAACCAAGTGAATCGTCGAAATGTTAGCCGTAAACAGAGCGGCACCAATTACGGGCCAACGAAGGGACTTTCCAGCAAGGAAGAACTGCTTACTGGAGGTGTTCTTCCTGTACCCGGCATAGATTCCGATGGCCATGATTCCAACCATGTAGAATACTACAATGGCGATATCAAGATTGGTCATGGTAACGGTCCTCTCGGTTTGGGTTCAGCCTTCACGTTCAAGCGCGATATCGGGTTTTTATCTTCGGAAACTATGCTGGATGATTTCAAGCATATCAGATTCTGAAGCGATCCGCGGGTTGTTCATGTAGTCAGGTAATACTCTACTTTGAAGGGCCAGGGCTTGGAGTTCTCCTTCAGGAACGTGCTTATTTTCCAAGCTCATCCACATACCAATTTGCCGGAGAAACATATCGAGTTCGTCACAAGCGAGTTCGGCTGCCTTAAGGTCTTCTTCTTTTTCAAGCTCCGCGTTGAGCAACCTTCCCAGTTTAGCGAAGGGTTTTATGGCTGAAGCGTACGTAAATCGCGTAAACGCAGGGTAGGTCAGAGCGAGTGCTTCTCCATGTGCAATTTGGGGATACATGCCACCTATGGCCATGCCCATACCGTGAGGTAGCGTAACACCAGCAATGGCAATACACATACCTGCAAGTGTATCGGCATAGGCTAGAGCCGAACGGGCTTCAATATTTGCACCGTTCTTTATTGCCTCAGGTAGGTGTTTGATCACCAGAGAGATGGCCTCCCAAGCCATCAGTTCAACATATGGGGATGTGTGTACGTGGATTGCACTTTCAAAGGCATGAGTAAACGCATCAAAACCCGTGCAAGCGGTGACATGTGCGGGTACAGAAAGCATCAATTCAGGATCAACAATCGCGACCCTCGGAAAGATTATGGAGTTATAAAGGGCTGATTTATCTCGGGTCGCGGTATGGGTGACAACTGCAACCTGAGTGACCTGAGAACCCGTTCCAGATGTAGTTGAAACGGCTACGATCGGTAACGTTTTTTCCGTTGGTTTTGAATCTCTATAAAACAGATAGTCCCAACATCCGCCTTCGTGGGTGGCTTCTACGGCAATGGCTTTCGCAGCATCCATCGCAGAGCCTCCGCCCACGCCCAGGACTACATCTGCCCGGTGCCCAGAGGCCAATTTCGCGCCTGCAGTGATAGTGTCTGTTGTTGGGTTGGGGATGACTCCATCGAAATGAGCTACCTCGATTCCAGCTTCTTCCAAATACAAAGTCAATCGAGGGAGAAAATGCCTTACGGAACCCGTTTTGGGACCCGTTACCAGCAAACAACGCTTCCCAAATTGCGCCACAACTTCGCCAACTGTTGCGAACTTTCCTGGGCCAAACTGGACCTCGGTTGGTAGATGAAACCCGAAATTTGTCATAGTATGAAAGCGTTTGAAATTGACCCGGAAAGCGCTTTGGAATACAAAGAGTGCTCTGAGTGAGATCTGTGAGTGTGTTGTTAGGGATGAAGTTACGGCATATCTGGCATTCCACCTGCTTGCGTACATACGTAGGAGGCAAGTTGATTGGCTTTCGCTGCAATCCCTTCAAGCGATGTCTCTTGCAATAGGCCGATCGTTAAGGCCGCAGAAAAGCAATCACCTGCTCCTACCGTGTCGCGCACGTGCTCCTGAATCGCTCCGTCCTGCTGAACGGTCTGGTCGTGAGTTCGAATAATGCATCCTCTTTCGGCCATAGTGAGTGCTATAACCTCAAGAGAGTAGACCTTGGCAAGTGTCTTTAATAGAGCATGTACTTCACCGCTCCACCCGAACATTTTTGAGACAACGGCTAGTTCTTCTTCGTTGAGTTTCAGCACATTGGCCATGCGTAAACTTTCCTCTATGAGATTCAAGTCGTAATAATGCTGACGCAGATTGATATCGAAAATGCGTAGGCATTCAGGATGCGTTGCGGACAGGAATGATTGAATTGATTTCCGAGAGGATGGCGATCGCTGGGCTAGAGTACCGAAACAGACCGCATCAGCCCGGGTGGCAAACTCTTGAAGTGAATCTGATTCCGGTAAAAAATCCCATGCTACCTGCTCGTGAATCGTATACCGAGGTACACCGTCGGAATCCAACAGGACTGATACTGATCCTGTAGGATGGCGACGGTCGGTGCTGATAAACGAACGATTCACTTCTTTGCGGTGTAACTCCTCTAGGAGATCCCGCCCGGCATCATCGACCCCTACAGTGCTGACGACGTATGCTTCAGCGCCAAGGTTCTGGCACTGATAGGCAAAATTGGACGGTGCTCCGCCAATTTGTCTTCCACCAGGATACTCATCCCAAAGTAATTCACCGATTCCGACGGTTACGAAATCAGATACAGACTTTTTCTTACTGTTCATATCTGAAATCGCGTTACAAATCGATGAACACTTTCATACTGCGTGGTCCTTCTCGATCGATGAAGTCATACGCTTCTGTAAATTCGGCAAATGGGAAGTGTCGGGTTTCAAGTGGCACAGTTTGTACTTCGCCAGATGCTATACGCCGAACAGCTTCCTCGTAGTCGGCATATTGATACATGAGCGTGCCTACGATAGTCAGTTCTCGGTCTCCAACAACGGCTAGGTCGACCTGCGGCGCACTTCCAAAGACAGCGACTACCACAATGGTACCTCCTTTATTGACGTTTTCGATGGCGGAGGTGACAGAGGCCTGAACCCCGGCACAATCAAAAACGATGTCAATTCCGGACTCACCGAAAGCCTTAGTTGAGGCTGCGCTCAACGATTCATGCTCAGCATTTGAAACCGATTCTACGCCACATTGACGAGCAATATCTAATCGAAAGTCGCTGATATCTGTTATCAGGACGTTCCCACCGCGTGCGCGACACATTTGGGCGGTGAGATTGCCAATGGGGCCAGCACCGAGGACGGCGATATTCTTATCCTGTAGAGACCCTGCTCTTCTGGTGGCCCGAATGGCTACGGCTGTAGGTTCTACGAACGCACCCTGCTCAAAAGAAAATGAGTCGGGCAGAGGTACGATCTTATCAGCCTCAGTGACAAATAAATCCTGTGCGACGCCCGGGGCTTGGAAGCCTTTCACCTTCAAATTATCGCAGATATGGTAGTCTCCATCTCGGCACCGCTTACAATCGCCGCAAACTACTTGAGGTAAGGCTGTTGCTTTGGATCCTACAACATACCCGTCTACGCCTTGACCACAAGATGCAATCGTGGCACAAAACTCATGTCCCTGAATGACGGGATAGGGGGTGAAAGGATGTTTGCCATGATTGACGTGTACATCGCTGCCGCATACGCCGATTCGATGGATCCTTAACAAGACCTCTCCGGATCCGGGTGTGGGTTCGGGCACTTCGGCATGCTCGATCACTCCCGGGGATGTCATAACTGCTTGTCTCATGATCTCTTTCGGTGGTACCGTGGTGAGCTATCCTACCATAGAAGCGGTAGAGCTACCCCGATGTTTGCTTCTTCCGTTTAGATTGGTTCAATTGAGTGTACTTATTTGTCAGTCGAAGTCAAAGTGTCATCGGAATTCTCAATAAGTCATTTTCTCAAGGGTGATTCCATGTTAGACAGGCGTTCGTTTATTCAAAAAATGGCTGCAGCTGGAGTGGCCCTCACGATTCCAGGGGTTGTTGGTTGCCAGAGTATGGAAGGTGCTAATGCGCGGCCCAATTTTGTAGTCTTTCTGGCCGATGATCTCGGATATGGTGACCTTGCGTCCTACGGCAACCCGATTATGGAAACGCCCAACATAGATCGACTGGCAGATCAGGGCATGAGATTCACCGACTTTCACTCCGCCGGTACGGTTTGTTCTCCTTCACGTGCATCCTTACTGACGGGCCGCAATCCATATCGCTCAGGCTTCTATTACATTGCTGGTAGTGGCATGCACCTTCAGCGAGAGGAGGTTACTGTGGCATCCCTATTGGCGGCGAACGGGTACGACACCTGTTTCGTAGGCAAGTGGCACCTGAGCAGGTTCGATCGCGAATCCAGTACTCTTCCAACACCCGGTGACCATGGTTTTGATCATTGGTTTGCTACAGCGGTTAATGCATTTGAAGGCCCTGAAAATCCAAATACGTTTTTCAGAAATGGCGAACGGGTCGGAGAAGTTGATGGGTGGTATTGCGATGTGATCGTGGAAGAAGCACTAAACTGGTTAAAAAACCGCCCTGATCCCTCTAAACCTTACTTCTTGTACCTATGTAGTCACGAACCGCATACTCCCGTTGAGCCACCCGATTCGTTCGCAGATGCTTATGATTCGGAAGAGGTCAATCAGTTAGAGAGATCTACGCTCTACGGAGGGGTAGACCGCCCGGAACGTGACATTAACGCGATGAAAAAGTTTTACTACGGCACCGTTACCCAATTGGACGCCGCGTTCGGAAACCTGATGGATGGGTTAGACGCTGATGGTGATGAAGAAAACACCCTCGTCATGTTCACCAGCGACAACGGACCGGAATCGCCAGTGAACTTTGAGGAGTCGCGGGGCGAATGGGATGACTTTTCGCGCGATCGTTCATTCGGGACGCCAGGTGAGTGGAGAGGGATGAAGCGATTTCCCTATGAAGGAGGACACCGTGTACCAGGCATTGCACGCTGGACGGGGCAGATCAAAGCAGGTTCGATCAACGAGTCGCTCATTAATGGAACGGACTTCTTGCCAACGATGCTTGAATTAGCGGGTGTCTCACTTCCAACTGATCGGGCCCTCGACGGTGTTAGCATGCTTCCGGCTTTTCAAGGTCGCGTCTTGCAGCGGCCTGGACCGGTTTACTGGTTTTTCCCAGCACACGAAGACACATACTACCGCATGCCACACATGGCAATGCGGGACGGTGATTACACGCTTTTGGCCTGGCTTCCTACCAAGGATCCGGACCAACTTATCATGGACTGGCTCAAGACCAGTGAGCTGGACAGATTCGCGATGTTTAATCTTGAATCAGATCCGGGTCAAAGTGTCGATCTGTCCGAGGAAGACCCTGTGCGGCTTGCTGAAATGAGCGGGCAGATGCGTTCGTTTTGGGCTGAAATCAAAGATGACAGTCCGTACTGGGATTCGTGGAAGATGAAATAGTCTTCTAGTCGTCACTCTCCAGCGGTCTGGGCATTTTCGCATTCGAAGACTTGAGCCACGCAACCAAATCCGCTTTCATTGCTGCTGCCTTTTCAGGCATTTCGGCGGATAGATCGTTCTTTTCACTGAGGTCGTTGACAACGTCATACAGTTCGACGGAATCGTTGTCATAAAAGTTGATCAGCTTGTAATCGCCCATCCGAATTGCACCACCCAGCCGGTTTTCCTGGTGAAAAGCGTAGTTTGGATAATGAAAATAGATGGCGTCTCTTTTAAGGTCTTCACCACCTCGGAAATGGGCCAATAAGCTCTCTCCGTCCAGTGGCGTATTTGGAGTGGGTTCGAGACCCGCCACATCCAGAAACGTGGGAAAGAAATCTGTACTGATAACTGGTTCACCGGATACCGTTCCTTCCTCCACCTGACCAGGCCATCGCACGATGAGTGGAACCCTTATACCGCCTTCGTAGAGATGCCCTTTCACGCCGCGAAGTGGTGCAAGGTCAGTGACACCACCATAGGCGCCGTTGTCAGACGTAAAGATTACAAGGGTTTCTTCTTCTAGGTTTAATTCCTCCAGCTTGGCAAGCACTCTACCGACGGCATCATCCATTGCCTCGATCATCGCGGCGTATCTCGTGCTCATTTCAATGCCGTCACCATAGTCTTCGAAACCCGGCCGGTCAGCATATTTATCCACTAACTCTTGAGGAGCATCCATCGGCCAGTGAACCGTATAGGGCCACCATGCGACAAAGAAAGGTTCATCTTGATGTTCGTCAATGAACCCCATGGCTTCATCAGCGAGGCGAAACGGCAGATATTCGCCCTCCTCTCTGTCTTCGATGGTAGGGTTGTCATACGGGTCGAAGAAACTGGGAGGTCCACCATATGCTACTCCTCCAATGTTGACGTCGAATCCTTGATGCTCCGGTCGTCGAGGTGGTTCGACGGTAGACATTTCGCTAGCGAGTCCAGAAATGTGCCACTTGCCTATGAATGCCGTAGCATAATCTGCTTCTTTGAGCCGCTCTGCGATCGTGACATATTCGAGATCGAGATAATTGTACATTTCAGCCGCACGAAGCGAGGCGCCCTCGGGCTTGAATCTATCCTGATTTCGGGAAACATGGTTGGTAATTGCCAGCCGCGCGGGGGACTGACCAGTCATGATAGCCGCGCGGGTTGGTGAGCAAACCGGTGCAGCAGCGTAGTTGTCTGTAAACCGCATTCCCTGGGATGCCAACCGGTCGATGACCGGGGTTTCCAATTTTTCATTTCCCTGGATGCGTAAATCCGTCCAGCCCAGATCATCAATCATGATCATCAGGATATTTGGAGGGCGGTCCGCTTTTACGGGTTGCTCGGTGGTTTGGCAACCAGAAGCAGCCAATAAAAGGACAGCTAAACCTAAGACGACCGACTTGATTTTAACATTCATCACGCGCTCTCTAGGTTGGGTCTATTCAATCTCGATCGTCTCAAGATGCACGGGTGGAATAACTCGGGTCTTTGGAGAAATCCGGGCAACAGCCTCCATGAACGGAACGAGATTTCTGTCGTAGTTGGCCTCCTGCGAGAATCCATAAGGCAATCTAAAATTATCCCAGTGTGTGGGGATTACAATGGCCGGCTTGCCTGTGACGTTGAGAAGACGTTCATCGTAGTTGTAGAGTCCGAGTCTGGATCCGTTGACGCCTGCCAATAGAATGTCCGGGTGAATGTCCACAAGTTCTCGTTCCAGAAAGTTCATGGATCCCATCGTAAGCACTTCATGGTGATCAAATCGGGCCAAAAACTGAAGTGAACCGCCTTCGATGAACTCATTGATTTGAAGCGGTGCGTTGAGTTCAGTGAATCGATCGTATCGGCGTGTGTCGTGGTAATGCTTCTCTCCCAGAGCAGAATGAATACCGGGAATGACGCGAATAGAAAAGTCCTCGAATTGATAATCTTCGCCGCCCGCGACCGCGTATAACTGCTCATTTGGAACGCCGTAGGCCCTCAAGATCATGACGGTGGTTTCGGTGCCAATGACCTTGGCGCCCGTTTTCTTGGCGATGTATGGCACATCTCCCAAGTGGTCAAAATGGCTATGGTGAACCAGAATGAAATCAGCCTCGGTTATGTGCTGATCAATGAGGGCCGTATCTGCGGGGGCAATGTCTTCCCTTGCATAATTGGGGCGATCATCATCGGGGTGGCCACCGCCGCCATATTTGGCTCGTGTGATCCATGGATCTATCAGGACAACAACGTTACCGTCTGAAATCTCCCATCCCGCCGCACCCAGATATTTCATCTGAAGAGGCGTCTCTTGAGCTTGAACGACAGGAGCCAAAACAAATACAGTGAGCACAAGGGCCCATTTCTTCAATTTAAACATGGTTATTCCTCGTCTCGAACTTCAACAATCATCTCGATTTCCACCGCCTGACCGCGGGGAAGAGAGGCCATGCCAACTGCCGCGCGGGCGTGCCGCCCGCGCTCCCCAAATACTTCGACAATGAGATCAGAAAAACCGTTGATGACAGCGGGTTGTTCGACGAAGTTCGGGTCAGAATTGACCATACCCAGTACTTTCACCACGCGTACTACTCGGTCTAGATTGCCCAGCATGTCCTTCAATACAGACAATTGGTTAATGGCCGTGAGACGTGCACCCGCATATCCTTCTTCGATCGTCAAACCCGCACCTAGTTTACCACGGAGTTCTGATCCATCGGGATGTTTTGGGCCTTTTCCTGCTAGAAAGATCAAGTTGCCAGTCTGAACACCATTCACATAATTGGCAACCGGTTTGGGCGGTTGGGGCAGAACAATACCCAATTCAGCGAGGCGTGCCTCTGGATTATATGCATCGTCCTGTCTAGCCGAGACATCAAGGGTAGTAGCGAATGAAAGGAGGATGGCACATATCGCCATTCCGAAGGGAGATAACCGCATCATGAGCAGAGTCTAAATAATGGTTCCGTTTTGATTGGAGGTTTCAGGGTACTCTTTTCCACGATCGAGTGCAATATGTAGCCATAACAGAAGTCTCGATTCATACAACTTTGCGTAGGCAGTCGGCATTCGGAGAACCCCTATTCTTGGATGAGGTACATTCCGGAGACTCTTCTATCACGCCTATTATCGATCCTATGTTTGCAGTTGCTCTTCCATTCTTGAACGAATTGGTGGCGCTTTTTGTCGTCAGCGTGCTGGTAGCGTACCTCTGCTACCGTCTGCGCCTTGTGCCTATCGCAGGTTTTTTGATTGCTGGAGTCATCATTGGGCCCAATAGTCTTGGTCTTGTTTACGACCAGAGCTTAGTTGATATGCTGGCAGAGATTGGAGTGATTCTGCTGTTGTTCACGATTGGGTTGGAGTTCAGCCTGACTAAGCTCTCTCGTTTAGCCCGGGCCATTTTTGTTGGAGGTGGACTACAGGTCACCCTTTCGGTCGTCATTGTTCTTGGTGTGCTGTTGGCATTTGGAGTGGATTGGCAGGTTGGTGTCTATACAGGATGCCTGGTGGCACTAAGTTCAACGGCTATCGTGCTGGGCTTACAATCTGAACGGGGTGAGACGGATTCTCCAACCGGGCAGCTTTCCCTTTCAATAGTCATTTTTCAGGATTTGGCTATTGTCTTGATGGTACTCTTTATCCCCATGTTGGCCGGTGATGGGGTGACTATGGGTGAGCTGTTTTGGGTGCTCGGAAAGGCCATTTTGTTGATTGTGGGCGTCCTATTACTCGCGCGTCGGGTTATTCCGTGGGTCCTTGGTCACGTGATTCGAACACGTCGCCAAGAGATTTTCTTGCTTACCGTAGTGGCCATTTGTTTTGGTACAGCCGCAGCTTCGAGCTACGCAGGAGTGAGTCTGGCGCTAGGTGCTTTTCTGGCCGGACTCGTAGTGAGCGAAAGTCGATATAGTGAACATGCTTTGAGTGAGATTTTACCGTTACGTACGATTTTTAATGCTGTGTTCTTTGCCTCTGTGGGCATGTTATTAGATGTCGGCTTTTTAATAGACAACCCTCTTCTAGTTTTGGCTACGGCTGGCTCAGTTGTGTTAATCAAGATTCTCACGACGACGGGAAGTGTCATCGTACTGGGATACCCGCTGCATATTGCGGCTGCAGCCGGATTGGGACTGGCTCAGATCGGTGAGTTTTCGTTTGTTTTGGAGCGGGCTGGTCGGGCTGCCGGCTTGTCGCCGGCAGGACTCGGTGAAACGGGTGTTCAGGTGTTTATCGCGGCTACCGTATTGCTCATGTTATTGACCCCTTTTCAGATTCAAGCATCACATAGCTTTGGTGCTCTCCTATCCCGATTACCCTTGCGCAGGCTAAAGCTCTTTAGAGAACCCGAACTGTCAACCAGCGTCGTTCCCATGGAGGATCATGTTGTTATTGTGGGGAATGGGCCTTCTGGAAAGCGATTGGTAGAAGTGCTCCAAGACAGGGGGATACCCTTTGTCGTGATTGAGATGAATTCAATACTGGTCGACGAGATGAAGGATCAAGGGATCAACGCAGTTTTTGGAGATGCGTCGCGCCCCCGAATTCTGGAAACGGCCGGTATCAAGACGGCTAAGATGTGCGTCGTGGTTATTAATGATGAGGCCAATGCACCGCGCGTAATTTATCTGGCGCGCTATCTAAATCCGACTTTGCAAATTGTGGCGAGAACACGTGCGGTTTCCAGCATGAAGTATTTGCAAGATGTGGGAGCTGATATTGTGGTGCCGGAAGAAATGGAGACCACCGTGCGCATATTCAGTCATGTTCTCGGAGCGTATATGATTGCTCCTGAAGAAGTAGAGCGGCAAGTTCAGATCATTCGATCTGAGGAATATGGAATTATGCGAGGAAGTATTCAAGAAGCACATTTGATGGTGCTGCAGGGGCTAGATGAGGAGGGGATGCATACGCGCGCCGTCGCGGTGCGCGAGGGCGCGCCAGCAGCAAACAAGACGCTGGAAGAGTTGGCTCTCCGGCGTAAGCATCAACTTTCCGTACTTGTGGTTCGCCGTGCTGCGGAAACGATTGCAAATCCAGCAGGTGATTTTCTGATCCAAGCCGGAGATAGGCTTGTGCTGGTGGGAATGGCTTCACGGTTTGCGGAATGTGCCTCTCTTTTCCGCATGGAGCCTCCAGATCTTGGTGTAGTTTCAGATGTCATTACGCGGTTTCCTGATGAACTCAATTAGCGTTTCCTCATTTTAACGAGGTACGAGATGACGATTTTTGTCCTGCTAGTGAGGTGCGACAACCCGTTTTTGAATCGCCCTGTTTAAACTCCATTTGGACAACGGCTCTGCTGAAAAAGCTGAGTTAGCTGCGCTAAAAACCGAGATTGAGAGACTGATTGCTCTCATCAAGAGACACCTAGGTGTTCAAGCCGAAGTGTCGACGGCATTAACCGTTTCTCTCGACGAAGTGAAGGACGTGGACGGACTGATGGCCTTTCTGTCCGAGGCCGAAGAGGAAATGGACCCAATGAAAATGTCCATACCGATCGATGAACTTGAGCGGATGTCGTTAAAAGTGCGTGAGGCAGGAGAGCGACATCATGCACCATTTGTGATCAAATGGTCAGAGGCCTTGTCCGAGGCCGTAATGATCTTCGATATCGAAACGATGAAATCACAATTGGATCAATTCAGCGAACTGGTTGAAATCTGTCGCAAGGAAGTCAGCTAAAACTAACCCTTGGCTTTGATCGGTGAGCCAGCGGATCGTATCTAAATTGTTATTCTGATCGAAGTACTCTCTGAAAACTGGTTGATTATGTCTATTCGAAAGGAAATATTTCGCAGCTTCGGGTTTGTCGTTGTAAGCCTTGCTGTTTTCTACATCGTGATTCTACTTCTTTTTCGTCCTTCTCATGATCGCGAATGGCAGCTAGGCCACGAAGCACTTCCGCAGATTGTTTATTCCACTGAGAGCAGCCAGATATCCATTGCAAACTATCGAAATTTTGCATGGACTGAAGTGAATGCGGCTGACATCCAGTATGAAACTCGCTCCTTTGATCTTGATCAAATGTCTGGAGTCGATGTGATTATCTCACATTTCGACGATTTTGAGGGCCTAGCGCATATATTTTTAAGTTTTGGATTTACTGACGGGAATCAGGTTGTAGTATCTCTTGAAACGAGACGAGAATCAGACGAGTCCTTCTCACCACTCCTAGGGATTCTGCGGCAATACGAAATGATATACGTAGTGGGGTCTGAGAAAGACGTTGTGGGAGTTCGTACCGGACATCGAGATGAGCGCGTCTACTTATACCCGACTAAAGCCACGCCCGAACAGGCACGCCGCCTGTTTGATTTGTTGGCTGTCAAAATCAACGATGTGTATAACGCTCCAACGATGTACAACACGCTGACAAACAACTGCACGAACGAGCTCACCAGGTCGGTAGAGGAAATGTCAGATATTGATTTTCCTCTTACTTGGAAAACAATCTTGCCAGGATACTTCGACGAAGTGCTGTACGATCTTGAACTTATTGACGGGGAAGGTGCTTTTTCTGCAGTAAAAGATCGTCATCTCATCGATAACACTCAGGTTGATGTAACTAGCGAGACCTATCGCGCAGATTTACGCAGATCTCTTAGCGCCAGCATGGATTAATCAGGGAAGGCTAGTTATGCCACTCTGAAGACCCGCTCCCAGTACTGTTTCGGTCCGCACGTCGTGAAACAGAAAAAAGTCCTGTAACCATGATGTGGCTACAGGACTTTTTTTGGTTGCCCTGCAAGGACTCGAACCTTGAACCTCCTGCTCCAGAGGCAGGCGCTCTGCCAGTTGAGCTACAGGGCAATAAATCAGGCATTCCGGCTGGCTCCGGTTAAATACGGTGCATCAATGCCTATTGCAATCATGGAGTTCCATTTTGGGAAGGAGAATGCTCTTATTTGCGGAGTCTTTAAGGAGCGGGTATACTACCCTTGATATAGCTCATAAGCCACAAGCTGATTTTGGAACCCGGATTGTGGTCTTTGCTACCACTCTTGGTGGCTCTTCTCTTTGCATTTGTGACTCGTTCAGCGATTCCTGCCTTGCTTGGCGGCGTCATTGTGGGTGCGTTCATGATGGGTGGAAATCTGGTCATTGGACTGAATAACATCTTTCAGGAAGCGCTGGGAAATGGCAATTTCATCTGGATATGCCAAATTGTATTGTCCATCGGTGTCCTGACGGAATTGTTTAAGAGGAGTGGCGCCATATCCGGATTTGCTGCGCGTTTGGATCAAATGGGTGATTCCAAGAAATCGGTACGGCTTACTACCTGGGGGTTGGGGCTACTGATTATAGATGACTACTTCAGTCCGCTACTGACGGGTACCATTATGCGACCCCTCTCAGACAAGGCGCGAATCCCAAGGGAAAAGCTGGCTTACCTTTTGGACGCCCTGACCTCGCCGGTTTGCGTGCTTGTACCGTTTCTTGCCTACGGAGCTTATATCGCAAGTCTTATCGTCGCCCAAGGTGGTGCTGAGGCCACTCCCGAGGCAGGTATGGCCCTCTATATTCGTTCCATTCCGTTCAATTTTTACTCGATCATAACGGTACTCTTCGCTGGCGGAATTGCGTTGGGGTGGATTCCAGATTTTGGCCCTATGAGACGGGCAGAAAACCGCGTGGCATTAACCGGCGAACTCATAAGGCCCGGAGCTTCTCCATTCATCTCGGATTCAGAGCTTCCTGATGCAAGGCCCTCGACTGGGCTATCATTAGCGCTGTATTTGGGCATACCCATCATGCTCATCATGACGATTGCACTAGGTAGCTATTGGGTATATCGAGAGATTTTGATCGCGGAAGCCTTTATGACGGCAGTGGCCTACTTGTCTGTCACTATGTCGCTTAAAGGGCATTTTAAGTCATTGGGAGAGCTAGTGGATGTCGCCATGAAAGGCATAATGAGTATTCTTCCGGCATTACTAATTATTGCGTTCGCGTACAGTTTGAATACGGTCACTGAAAACCTAGGTGCTGCGGCTTGGCTCATCGGTGTTTCCAAGGGTATGATGACCAAAGGCTTATTGGTTGCTATCACATTTGTGCTAGCGGCGATCATTTCATTTTCTACGGGTACGTCTTGGGGCACGTTTGCGCTTGTCATGCCTCTGGCCCTACCACTAGCTTATGCCTTTTCCTCGGGGCCATCAGACCCGTTGGTACTCGAAACGATTGCTGCGGTGACCGGAGGAGGCATTTTCGGAGACCATACATCTCCGGTTTCAGATACGTCCGTGTTGTCTTCTGCTGGTGCTGGAAGCGACCACATGGACCATATTATCACCCAGCTTCCTTATGCTTTGACGGTCGCAGGAGCTACAGCGTTACTGTATCTGTTCATTTAGCTAATCCGTCAACGTGTTCTGGTGAGACCGCTCGCCAGTCTGCTATGTGCTGTATGATTTGGGCGCGAACGTGATCACGTAACTCGGTGCCACTTCCTTCCCATGACTCGGTTGAGATGGGGTCGAAAACGTGGAGTCGGATCAGAGAACCTGCGCCAAATTTCCATCCGTCTCTGGGCAATGCATCGAATGCGCCATCAAGCGCCAAGGGGAGAATGGGAATACCAAGCTTTAGCGCCAGTTTGAAACCTCCATCATTGAAATCGCCGACCGTACCATCCATAGATCGTGTACCCTCCGGCATAATCATCACACTGATATGTTTTTGGAGACGATCCTTTACATCAATCATGACCTGGGCTCGGCTTCTTCTGGATTCACGATGAACCGGAATGTCGTTGGCCATTTGCAACATCCATCCCATAATTGGCAAACTGAATAAGGATGCTTTTCCTACCCATTTCATGTCCCAAGGCAGGACACTAACCAAAGGAATGTCTGCCAGAGACTGGTGGTTTCCGACGACGATATAGGGTTTCCTCATGTCGGATGGCATGGTCCCAGACACCTTGAGCGTCCAAGCAGGATTCACTTTTACCATCCATGATCCAAGTCGTCTGAATTGACGACCTGTCGCATATTTTCCCGCATCCCGGTCAATTAACCAGGTGATGCCCATAACGGGAAGAAAGATGAGTATGAGCATGGAGGAGGAGAACCAGACCCATGCGGAACGAATAAAGACCAAGGTTGGCCTCCATGAGGTAACGGGTTAAAAGGTCCATGCAAAATAGAGCGTGTTCGGGAGACTTGCCGAATAATGACTTTTTCCTAAATTTATGGTCTACTAACTCTCAGTTTGGCCTTGGATTACTTCTTTTCTACCGCAATTAATCCTGATCACCCCTTCGTTCTGTTCGGGGTATCTCATTTACTGGTCGTATTGTGGGTCATTTTCTTCGGATGGATCGTAATCCGAACGGGAATGAAGGCGAACGAGAAACGCAGAAATTATATTCGGAGAGTGCTAATTGTTCTGTTCCTGATTTGGGAAGTCGAATGGCAAGCGTGGCACCTCATTACAGACACCTGGTCTCTTCAGGACACGTTACCTCTGCACCTGTGCAGCATAATGATTTGGTTTTCCATTTATGGCCTGTGGAAACGCAAACGGTGGACGTTCACTCTTATGTACTTTTTTGGCATAGCGGGGGCAATTCAGGCCGTCATTACCCCTGATGCGACGTATGCTTTTCCTCACGTCCGTTTTTTGAATACCATGTTTTCCCACAGCCTGTTGGTAACGAGTGGATTTTGGGTGGTGTTTGTGGAAGGATATCGGCCTCGGATGAAGGATCTATGGGGTGCATTCGCCGCGATCAATGGGTATGCGGTCGTAATGATATTCGTCAATCAGGCGTTGGGATCTAAGTATCTGTATATGGGGCAGAAGCCTGAAACCGCATCTTTGCTAGACTTCTTTCCACCGTGGCCGTTTTACTTTCCCATTCTGGAGGCCATCCTATTGCTCGTTATGGTGGGAATGTATCTACCCTTTCGAAAAAGTGAAGGCAAGCGGCGTGAGTTATCTCCTTCGGAGTAACACGTTTGTTTAGGACCCAGAATAATGGGTCTGGGCATAATGGGCTCGCAGATAAAAAACGGGGCGGGCCTTCAATTGAAGGCCCGCCCCGATGCGCTCTCTGATTGACTAGGAAGCGCTATCCTCTACCCAAGATATTAAGCTTAGTTATTTGTGATCGTATAGGTGATGGTGCGGACGTTGATGGTAACTTGCTGTGAGGCTTTGTTGCTCTGAGCAAAAGAAGCGGCGTTTTATGGACTGTCTTGGGTAGAGTGTCTCAGCATCCGTGTGACGCTGTTGTGCCCAGAGAACTACAAGACACGTGCCAAGCAAGCTAGACAGTTCGAAAAGGCCCTAAAAAGGCTCTAAATCGCTAGTAGGCCTTTTATGCCGGTATAAAAGTGTTTCGGCAGTAATACAACGGTGGTTTGACACCATGACGAGGGATTTCCGGAATCATGCTAAGGCTGTGAGTACAAATTCTCCTTTTGAATCAGCTCTTTAAATTCATTGATGTCTTACTCTATCTTGATCGATGTTTAAAAGAAGTACGAATCAGAGAGTATCCATGAATCTTTATCGCTCGTTGGTCAGCTTTTGCAGTAGCCTCACCCTTTTCCTATTTGCTTTCGCCCTCCTGTCGGTTGGGTCGGCCCAAGCTCAAGATGTGAGCAGTATGGAAACCGAGTTCTCTGACCTCAAGCTTTGGTACAATCAGCCGGCCCCGCAGTGGAATCATGCCTTGCCCGTGGGGAATGGCCGACTGGGAGCCATGGTGTTCGGTGAAACGGCTGCCGAGCGGATTCAGCTTAATGAGGAGACGTTCTGGGCAGGTGGTCCGTACGATCCAACCAATCCAGGTGGGGCAGAGGCGCTCCCCGAAATCCAGCGTCTTTTGTTTGCCGGAGAAGTGAATAAGGCTCATGATCTGTTCGGTCGGACGATGATGGGAAAACCTTACGAACAAATGAAGTATCAGTCCTTGGGAGATTTCTGGATGTTCTTTCCCGGACACGAAGAAGTGACCGACTATCGCAGAGAACTTGATCTCGATCAAGCGATCAGTACGGTTTCGTATACATTGGATGGCGTCCGCTTCACTCGGGAGGTATTCTCTACAGCCGTTGATCAAGCTATTGTAGTACGTGTTTCAGCAGATCAACCCGGCGCATTGACGTTTACGGCTGAGCTACATGGTGCTAGAAATCAGCAGCACTCAAATTATGGAACGGGCTATTTTTGGTGGGAAGGTGTTCCTCCAAATGGCCTGAAGGTCTGGGGAAAGAGCGATGACTATTTGGGGATTGAAGGCAAGTTGCGCTACGAAGCTCGCCTGATTGCTGAATCCGACGGTGGCGAAATTGAGGTCGATTACAAGACACTGCACGTTCGCGGGGCAACCTCTGTAACGTTCAAGATTGCGGCCGCAACCAACTTCGTCAATTACAAAGACGTCAGCGCCGACCAAGAGGCCCGTGTTGCAGAGACGTTGGATAAGATTGTCGATCGTTCCTTTGAGGATATGAAAGCCGACCACGTTGTCGAACATCAGGGATGGTTCAGACGCGTTTCAATGGCGTTAGGCAATGACCTAGAGATTGATAATGCGTTGGCAGATTTGCCAACCGATGAGCGAATCGAGCGGTTCAAGGATGAATCAGACCCAAGTCTCGCAGCACTCTATTATCAATTTGGTCGATACCTCCTTATTGCCAGTTCTCGGCCGGGTACAGAAGCGGCTAATCTTCAAGGGATCTGGAATGATATGGCTAATCCGTGGTGGGACAGTAAGTACACGGTCAATATCAATCTTCCAATGAATTACTGGCTTGCAGAATCTGGCAATTTATCCGAGCTAACGGAACCGCTAACCCGTTTAATACGGGATGTGTCGGAAGCCGGAGTAAGTGTAGCTAGAGAGCATTGGGGGGCTGACGGATGGGTCTTGCATCAGAATACCGATATCTGGCGCGCAACGGCACCCATGGATGGACCATCTTGGGGCGCATGGCCCGTGGGTGGTGCATGGCTCACAACACATCTTTGGGAGCACTATCTCTACACCGAAGATGAAGCATATCTCAAGGAAGTTTACCCTTTGATGAAAGGCGCAGTCCTATTCATTTCTGACATTCTCGTCGAACATCCTAATACGGGATGGTTAGTGACAGCACCCTCGAACTCGCCAGAGAATTTTCCGGCTCGACCAGGTAATGGCCGTTTTTTCGACGAAGTGACGGGTTCGTATCTCAAGGCGCGGACGATGGCGATCGGCCCTACGATGGACATGGAAATTATTCGAGAGGTGTTCCAAAATTTTGCATCGGCAGCCAACCAATTAGGTGTGGATGCGGAATTGGTCGAGACCGTGACCAATCAGCGATCTCGCTTAGCGCCGATTCAAATTGGAAAGCATGGTCAGATTCAAGAATGGATCGTGGATTGGGATGAAATCGAACCAGATCATCGCCATATTTCGCATTTGTGGGGTTTATTTCCAGGATCCCAGATTACCCCAGAGGACACTCCTGAACACGCTGAGGCCGCCGCTCGCACTATTGGTCGCCGAACTACGGGTGGGTGTGGGTGGTCCTATGGACATAAAGTTGGCTTTTGGGCCCGATTACGAGAAGCGGATTCTGCTCTCCATGAGTTCCGTGCGCATCTAACGGGTTCATCCCTTCCCAATATGTTTTCGCTGTGTGGTCGGGCGCTTCAAGTGGATGGTAATTTTGGGACCACGGCTGGTATGACTGAGATGTTGATGCAGTCTCATCGCGGCGAGTTGGTGTTGTTACCGGCGGTACCCGATGAGTGGTCTACGGGATCCGTTGAAGGGCTGCGATCGAGAGGAGGATTTGAAGTCGACTTAGTGTGGTCCGATAGTGTCCCAGTCTCTGCACAGATACGATCGGATCTCGGTAATCGGCTCATTATCCGATCTGACAGCCGCATCCGGGTTACGTCCTCAGGTAGCACCGTCAAGGTCGATAATGCGGATGGACGTAGCTCATTTGAAACACGAGCCGGAGCGACCTATCAGGTTGAGTTCATGAACTGATGGGTGTTCAACGTTTTTAGGTATAAAAAGCGGGGCGGGCCTTCTATTGAAGGCCCGCCCCGCTGCGTTCTCTAAGTAGTTTAAAGTGCGCTATCCTCTACTCAGGATGTTAAGCTTAGTTATTTGTGATCGTGTGACGATGCGGACATAGGTGTCTGGCTTGGCATCAACCGTTGCGACAGCTTCGTAGGTCAGACCCTATCCGTTTTCATTCACGTCATCGATCTCATGTACGAGATCAACTGATTTCTCCGAGTAACTCTCGTCGCGTGAAATTGTGTGATGCTGATGTGCCCAGAGAACTACCATCAGCATGCAGTTGGCACGGGAAGGATAACATTGGCCCAATCAAGCGAATAACGACGATCACTCCTCCTGCTTTCACGCTAGAGTGTTTCGTCAACAAAACAATTACGGACTGCCAGTAGAACGGTAGCAGTCCGCAATCGGTAGGGTTGGTACAAAGAAAACGGGCGGGTCGCTAATGCGACCCGCCCGAATCCTGCAAGCAGTTGATTACTTATTGAAAAGAAGTCTGTGTCCGCTAGGACACGGTCTCCTTACTTAAAGGTAATGCGCGTACCGAAATTAAACGAACGCGGTAGACCCAGGTAAACTTCTGCATCATCTGGACCATGGTTTTTGCCATTCGCAGTGTATGCATTGAAACGTGAGTTATCCACGGCATCCTGGATGTACATCGAGTCAAATACGTTGAAGATGTTACCAAATACACGAATGTCGAAACGGGATGCGCCTAGCATTTCAGCAGGAATATCGTAACCAATATTCAAGTCGAAAATATTGTAAGCAGGTGTTTCCCAGCTCTGACCGCGGTCAGATGCGTCCGTACGGCTCGTTGGATCAAAGTCTGCAAAGAAACGGGAGTAAGAGCGCCCGGTAACTTTAGCATAGAGTCCGTCCATTGGGAAGAACGTTACTCCATATGCAAACTGGGTCTGAGGAGCATCGCCTACTTTGATATCCTTCAGATACATGTTTACAGTTTCCTGCGAATTTGGATCTGAGATGTCTGGAGTGTATTTGGCAGAAACGTCATCAGTGTAGGTCCAGTCTCCAAGAGAGATAGCAACATCAGCGCGAACCATGTCGAGTGGCTGGTAAGCGATTTCAGCTTCAGCACCACGGTGCAATGCGTTCAGTCCACCAATATTGAGCAGACCATCATCACCATTCAGCTCCGTGACGAAGCGAGTGATGGTACGGTCATTCCACTGTGTGTTGTAAACATTGACTTTACCGGCCAATTTGCGATCGGCTGAACGGAACGTTGCACCAGCTTCCAGCGCTACGAATGTTTCGTTCTGTGGATCAGGGTTTACGACACCTGTTACGTCATCAATTGCGCCATCAAAGATCGGCACTTTGGATACGTAGCCAGCATTGGCATAAAATGACACTAGATCGTTGGTCTGATAGGAAACACCACCTTTGACCTGGTAGCCACCGATGTTGTCAGACTCTGCTTCAAACGGGCTTCCGCCGTCATCTTTGAAGTGATCTTTGTAGGTGTACTTGACGGTTGAATAACCGGCCATACCGTATGCGGTTAGCTGATCTTTGGTGTATTCACCTTGAGCAAATACGCCAACCCAGTCAACCGTATTTGTATTGTAGTAGTTGAGTTTGTCACCAAGACCAACAACTTTGCCACTTGCACCCCAGAAATCGTTGGCGAAGCTCTGGTAGCCAGTGCCACCAAGAAGATCACGTACACTGTAGTAGTGTTCGATTTCAGCAGTACGCCAGTCTACACCAGCTTCGAGAGTGATGTTCTCATTCAGTTCGTGTTTGAACTTCGAGATCGCTCCGAGTGTGTACTGAACGTTGTGGCTATTGCGTAGGATACCGCGGGATAGACCATTGGTCTGGTTGCGAGCAATCGTTGCATCGTAATCAACACGACGACCAGGACCGCTATAATCCCAAACCATTGAACCACGAGTACCTGTTCCACCACCTTTACCACCTGAGTAGTAAAGTACAGTTGACCATAATGACTGGTCAGACAGCTGAGCGTAGTAGTTCAGGTTAACCTGAGGTTTGTGGAAGAAGTTTTCGCGCTCATTCAGGATGTTATCCACTGGGCGCTCTACACTTCCAAAACCGTTATCAATGTCTCCACTGTATGAACTTGAAACAGGAGATGCCGTTTGATTCCAACGACGACCCTGCTCTGGGAACTTGTCGAGCGTACCCTGGATGTCCGTAGCTGAAAGACCATCGTCTTCCATGACTTCACGAGCATACTCGTGATCATAAGCTGCAAGACTCTGCTTGTAGAGGTTCTGTCCGTGACGCTGAGGAGCACCAACAGCGTAAAGATCTACGCGATGTTTTTCGTTGATATTCCAAGCACCAGCAGCATAGTATGCCCATGCGTCTGTCCATGTGCCGTAGTAGTATCCATCACCCGTTTTACGAACACCGGATACAGTGAAAGCATATTTGCCATCAATGAGACCCGTTGAAAGTGAAACCGTTGATTTCAGGAATCCGTCGTTTCCAACTTCCTGTTTGGCGAGGACCTGGCGGCTATTGGCAGCAGGATCCGTGATGATATTCATGGTACCACCGATGGAAGGCGTTGCCAGGTTCACTGCGGATAGACCGCGCTGAAGCTGGATAGATGACGTAGCGTCACCAACACCATCCCAGTTAGACCAGTATACCCAGCCGTTTTCCATGTCATTTACAGGAACACCGTTGAGCATGATGGCCACGTTGCGCTGGTTGAAACCACGTACGTTAACGCGGGCATCACCTGCACCACCACCTTGAGCTGTTGCGTAAACAGAAGGAGTCGTGTTTAGCACGAGGGGTGCATCACGAGATCCGAGTTCACGTTGAACCTGCACTTTGTCAACGTTTGTAAACGCGACAGGAGTTTTGCGGTCCACAGCTCTTGAAGCGAATACTTCGAGAGACTCGAGTGACTGACTCGAGAATGCAAGACTGAAGTCTACTTCCAGATTAGCCGAACGAGCGGTGATAACCTTTGACAGATCTTCGTATCCAATGAATGAGGCGGTCAGCGTATGGGTACCTGCGGGTACTCCACTGATCGTGTATCGACCATCTTGGTCGGTTGCGGTGCCTAGAGTTGTTCCTTCAATAACAACATTGGCTCCAGGAAGGGCATCTCCGGTGTCAGCGTCAGTGACCGTTCCGGAAACTTGGACCTGAGCAAAGGCTGAGCCTGCGAATAGCAGGGTAACGGCCAGTGCCAGGCTGCGGAAGCGTAGCTTAGCGTTCATATCCACACGATTTGGTAGGTAAGGATAAAGGCGATCTCAAGACAGTAGTGAGATCGAAATTGACAATCAAGTAAACCTAATAAATGTGGATAACTAGGCGTGTGAACGAACAGGGAAAAAATGGTTATTTTGATAACAATAATGATGCATCTAAACTATTAAATATTAGCTACTTAGTATCATATTCTTTTGGTAAGAGATCTGCAAGTCTCTCGAATGACATGTATCCAAAGTATGCTACGGCATAGGGATCGAGCACGTTTCCTCTGGAGTCGAGCGTCGTAGCTCCGTTCTGGAGTCGAAGCCATGAGTACTGCATATCCCTGACTTGGCCCGAATGATAGACCCTTTGCCATTCAGCATACCGCCGGTCTTCTTCCTCATGTGTATACACAATCATGAAGTAATTCGAGAAGTGCAGCGTATAATCTTGATCCGTGTTTCCAGGCTCTAAGAAAGTAAAAGGATTCACCGCAAACTGAGGCTCTTGAAACGGCGCAGCTGAGTTCATTTCATACTGTCTCCGATCTCCTACTTCGTCTGGGTCATCCACGTGAAAGACTTGAAATCCCTCTTTTCGGGTCCGGTTGTCCATCATAGACCGAAAAAAGTGCTGTGCTGAGCCGTTGTATGCTTTCTTTCGGTGTTTATCCCACTTCTCGGCCTCCTGCTCTGATGAGGGCGTCATTTCTCTGAAATAGGATTCGCCATCTTGCCAGGTTTCATCCCCATCGATCACAAACTGATGGAGGTGATGTTCAATACGGTATCCGAGCGCACGGTTATTGAGTATCAACGGCTCGTCCGCACTAGCGATGAGCGTACCGGCATCCTTCATGAGGTCTAGAATTTCAGGATTCAGGATTTCGACTTCTCTCGCATTGTCTGTCATTCCTAAAAAAGCTTCCCGGAACTGTTTGAGATAGTCATCCCAATGCTCATCTCGTTTATCGGAAATGGATAACTCTCCGAGAACCATCACCTCTTCCACAAGGTCAAAATCTAGCTTGTAAGATTTCGGCGCTCTGATCATGACATCATGAGTCTGCGTCTGATGGCCCACACGAGAGACTACGATGCGATGAGCTCCGAGCGGTATCGTGAGTCTGAAAGCACCCTCAGAATCAGAGACGGCCCCAATAGAGGAGCGGGAGATAAAGATATGGACACCCTGAAGGGCTTCGCCTGAGGTGGCATCTTGAACGGTCCCCAATAGCCTGGCGCGTGCTATTTGCTGGCCATAAACGTCCGGCGTGCAAAAAAGACAAAAGGTCAGGGAGATGGAAAAAATGAGATGTTTGTGCACGGTAACGGAAGAATGGTTACCGATATGACGCTTTTACTCCGATCGCGTTTCAGAACAAGAAGGGTATTCGTGGATGCCCTTAGCGAATTTCAACCGGATTCGAATCTCCGTGTTCGAACTGATATCGTCCGTCTGGAAGCTCAATAGTGCGGATGCCCCTTGTTCTGGAGAAAGGAACGCCGCCACTGCCTAAGACAATTTCTAGTGTGCCATTGGGGACTTCCGTTTTGATCACAATCGCATTTACGACAGGAGTCTCCGGAGTGAGCGGGTCGATGTTTTCAGCGACTATAAACGAAAATAGGCCCTCTAAATCAGCTTCAAAAAGAAGGTCGAATGGCAGAATGCGGATAAACGCACCTGGAACTGGGTTATTCGTTTGGTCATCCAATACCTGACCGGTAAACGCGTCTTTTCCGCTTTCATCCTCGTCAGAAGAAAATGCGTAACACCCAGCAATAAGTAAAAAAGCTGGGATAATCAGCAAAAAGGCTGTTTTAAGCGCAGAGTTGAAGTAAGCATGTTTCTTTTCGATCTGTTTCGGCCTATTTGGTATGTCGACGGGTTTGAAAGGCCGCTTGAGCGAACTGAGAAACCGTTTCAGTTCTAAAAGGGCTGCGGAACCATTGTGTGAAGATTGTGTTGGCCAGAAACTCTACAGCAGTTCAGGACAATAAACAAGCTCCCACTGCATAAGCTCTCTTTAGAGCCCTTTTTTTAAGACTGGATCCCGACAGCTATGGCGATCAAAACGATCGATATGAACCGCCTCGCGGCGATGACCGGCAACCTTTTCGAATCTGTTGCTATTCTTTCCAAGCGCTCACGTCAGATTTCAACCAACGTGAAAACCGAATTGGACGATAAGCTCGCATATTTTGAAGGCTTCGAGCAGGAGCTAGAAGACCCTCGATTTCAGGAAGAGCAGGCAAAAGTATCTCTTGAATACGAAGTGAAACCAGAGCCAACAGAAATGGCCATCGATGAGATGGTAGATGGCGACGTCTATTTTCGTAAGCCTACGGAAGAAGATATGGGCTCTTTGATTTAGTTTTTCTCATCCGTTTGGATGAAAAGGGAGGGCGTCCGCAGGACGCCCTCCCTTTTTTTATGCCTCATTTTTCGGACCTTCAGATATGACGGAATCAACATTGGTCTGGGCATGGATGGGGTTGGCAGTCGCGACGTTCGTCGTGCTACTCTTTCGTGTGGCTCCCTACGGTCGCCATCTATCAACCGGATGGGGCCCGACCATTGGGCACCGCATGGGCTGGATCATCATGGAGTGTGTTTCGCCTTTAGCCCTTCTCGTTGCGGCCGGAGGCCGCATCCAGGAAACGGCTCACGTTCTACTCGTGGGACTTTGGATCGTGCATTACCTGCATCGTGCCATTATTTATCCATTCAGAGCACGGTGGAAGCACCGCCAAATGCCGATCATAATCATGCTTTCGGCCGTTGTGTTCAATATGATAAACGGAGGGCTGAACGGATGGGGGATGAGTCACGTGCAAGTCGATGGGTTTTGGAGTCATCCTATGACTTGGATTGGGTTAGCGCTGTTTGTGGGCGGCGCTACCGTGAACGTCTTGGCAGACCAAACCTTGTTTTCCTTGCGGAAGGAAAATGAGTCAGGGGTATATCAGATTCCGCACGGAGGGTTGTATCGTTGGATCACCTGTCCCAACTACCTCGGAGAGATCATAGAGTGGATCGGATTCGCCCTCATTGCAGGTACGCTCGAATCCGCATCCTTTGCGGTTTGGACAGTGGCTAACCTCGTCCCGAGAGCGATTCAACATCATCGCTGGTATCGTGCCACCTTCGATGACTATCCAGAGCGCCGAAAAGCGGTGTTTCCGGGAATGCTTTAATCAATATCCTTACTTGAATCAGAAACGAATGAAGCAGGCCGGGGTTATGTACGGATTCCGCTTTTTTCTGATCTCCAGCTTCGGTTCGCCCGAGCAGCACATGAGCATCCATCTGTCGGCCTGATTCCTGAATGAACGAGCATATTGTAATTAGAGGGGCAAGGGAGCATAATCTCCAGAACATTGATCTGGATATTCCTCGTAATCAGCTCGTAGTCATTACCGGGTTGTCGGGCTCCGGCAAGTCTTCCTTGGCTTTCGATACGATTTATGCGGAAGGCCAGCGTCGCTACATGGAAAGTCTCAGCGCGTATGCCCGCCAATTTCTTGGGATGATGGAGCGTCCGGATGTGGACTTTATTGACGGACTTTCTCCGGTAATTGCTATCGAACAGAAGACCGTTAGCCGTAACCCAAGATCTACGGTTGGGACCGTCACCGAGATTTACGACTTTTTACGCTTGCTATATGCCCGCGCTTCGATGGCCTATTCGCACGTTTCTGGCGGATTGATGCGCAAGCAGAGTGATGATGAAATCATTGACGGCATTTTGAACTTGGTAGAGGGCAGCCGTGTGCTATTGTTGGCTCCCTTGGTGAAGGGCCGAAAAGGTCATTACCGAGAGTTGTTCGAGCAGATCGGCAAGCAAGGATTCCAGCGCGTCCGTATAGACGGAAAGGCCAAGGAAATCGAGAAAGGCATGAAGGTGGATCGGTACAAGGTTCACGATATCGAAGTCGTGGTGGATCGCCTGGTCATTAAGCCCGGAATTCGTACGCGTATTGCACAATCCGTTGAGACAGCACTGGGTATGGGCAGTGGCACGTTGATTGTTCAAATTCTGAGTGGTCCAGAAGAAACGGGTGATCGCGTTTTCAGCAGGCACTTGTTCTGTCCTGATGATGGCGTCTCCTACGACGATCCTTCCCCAAATACCTTTTCATTCAACTCTCCCTACGGAGCTTGCCAGGAATGCAACGGCTTGGGCTCGAAAATGGAATTAGATCCAGACCTCATTATTCCCAATCGGTCAAAAAGCATTGCTGAAGGTGCCATCCAGCCGCTGGGTGTCCCAAGAGACATTTGGATTTTTTCTCAGGTTCAGGCTGTAGCAGATGATATGGGGTTCAGTTTTGATACTCCGATCAGCGACCTGACCCAAGAACAGATGCAGGTCTTGCTAGAGGGTGCAGGAGAAGATCAGTTTGATATTGTATACAAATACAAGGATCGCGAAGTAACGTATAAACACCGTTTTAGCGGTGTAAACGGTCACGTTTTACATACCTATGAAAACACGTCATCGAATACGTCGCGCAAGTGGGCTGAAGCCTATATGCGGCACATGGATTGCTCTTCCTGTGAAGGAGGTCGCCTGAGGCCAGAATCACTTTCTTTCAAATTTGGTGACCGCTCCATCGGCGAACTTGTTCGAATGGATTTTTACAACCTGCGAACGTTCTTCGATCAGATCAAACTGAATGACCGACAAGAGCTTATTGCAGGGCCCATCGTCAAGGAAATTTCTGAGCGCCTAGATTTTCTGATCAATGTTGGAGTCGGATATTTGAATCTAGACCGCTCTGCCCGCACGTTGTCGGGCGGCGAAAGTCAGCGCATCCGGTTGGCAACACAGATTGGTACCCAGTTGACGGGCGTCTTATATGTCCTGGACGAACCGTCCATTGGACTGCATGCCCGCGACAATACAAAGTTGATCGAGTCGTTGAAGCAGCTAAGAGATCTCGAAAACTCAGTGTTGGTGGTCGAGCATGATCGGGATATGATCGAATCTGCTGACTTCGTTATTGACCTAGGTCCGGGTGCTGGAGAACTAGGCGGGCAGGTTGTTGGTGCATCTGTACCCTCGGCGATGAAACCGGGAAAGAACGGGACCACCAGCCTCACGACCGCCTACTTGCATGGGACGAGATCAATTGCTGTTCCGAAAGTTCGGCGTCCGGGCAATGGAAACTGGTTAAAACTTAGTGGCGCTAAGGGGCACAACTTGAAGGGGGACGAATTTTCGCTGCCCTTGGGTACGTTTAGTTGCGTCACCGGAGTTTCTGGATCAGGAAAGTCGACACTCATCAATCAGACACTGTATCCCATTCTGGCAGCGGACTTCCATAATGCTAAAACGGTACCGTTACCCTATGCAGAGATTGAAGGGTTAGAGCATATCGATAAAGTCATCGATATTGATCAAAGTCCGATCGGCAGGACGCCCCGTTCTAATCCAGCAACGTACGCGGGTCTATTTGGGAATATTCGGGATTTGTTTGCTCAGCTACCGGAGTCGAAAATCCGTGGCTACAAACCCGGGCGATTCTCATTTAACGTCAAGGGCGGTCGGTGTGAGTCCTGCAAAGGCGCAGGCATCGTAAAGTTGGAAATGAACTTCCTACCCAATGTGTACGTCGAGTGTGAAACCTGTAGTTCACGCCGCTACAATACCGAAACACTCGAAGTGCGCTTTAAGGGCAAAAGTATTGCAGACATCCTTGAAATGACGGTCGAGGAGGCCCTTTCCTTTTTTGAACTGATTCCCAAAATCGCGCGGAAGCTACGCACATTGCATTCTGTTGGACTGGGATATATTCGACTGGGACAGCAGGCAACGACCATATCCGGTGGCGAAGCGCAACGTGTTAAGCTGGCCAAAGAGCTTTCCCGACCCGGAACGGGGAAAACATTGTATATCCTTGATGAGCCGACAACCGGTCTTCACTTTGAGGATATTCGCCATCTGCTAGGTGTGTTGCAAGCACTCGTGCGTAAGGGAAACACTGTTTTAGTGATCGAACACAACCTAGATGTAGTCAAAGTTGCAGACTATGTGGTGGACTTAGGCCCTGATGGCGGCGATGCAGGAGGGCAAATTCTTTTTGCCGGAACGCCAGAGGAATTGGCAAAATCGACGACTTCTACCGGACACTATCTTGCCGAAGAATTGAGTCGTGGAACAGGTGCAGCGTCCACCGAAAAAGAATTTGACCTTGACGCACTCGCCTCGCGAGAGGATGAGCCAGAAGAAGATGAGCCGGAAGAAGCTGAAATTATTGAAGACGCCGAAGACGAATCAAACGGCCGTTCAGACTGACACATGGAAAATACCTTTAAACCCCAATACAATAAGCCAGATGCTCCCGGCATCGCGATGAATTTCGATAACACGGTATCGATTTATCAGGTAATCGAAGCGGAGGAGTCATTTGAAGAGGCAGCCCGATCGGCGTTTGATCTCCTTCTAGATGCGCAAGCGCGATATCCTGATTGGCCCCGCGTATTTTATCTTGAAGTGAACGGCCATACTGGTGAGCAGAGTGGATTTGATGCCGACCTGTTTGAATTCCAACAGGAGTTTTGGTTTTCGACCATTGCTCACTTTGTCTCGGCGTTCGAAACCCCCATGCTTGGTGGTCTCATCAATCCCAATCCACAACGGAATGATATTCCCGATGGCCTCCAGATCGGAGACAACCCTGAAACTGGTTCAATCGCATGAAACGTATTACCACACTGATCGCCCTCGTTTTTCTGATGACGTCGAGCGCGCTTGCGCAGCAAGCGCCGGTTGTCTTGTCTATGAAGGAGCGAGCGGATACCGTGAACCGCCTTCTGGAAGAGCGATTAGACACGGTCGTGCCGGCGCTCATGAACCGCGAAGGCATTGATATGTGGATCATTGCAGCTAGGGAGTACAATGAGGATCCTGTAATCCGAACCATGCTCCCTGCAACATGGATTGCTGCACGCAGAAGAACCATACTGGTGTTTTTCAACGGGGATTCAGGTATGGAACGGCTCGCCGTAGCCCGCTACGATATTGGATCTTCCTTTGCGAGTGCTTGGGACCCTGAGGAGCAGCCGGATCAGTGGGCCCGGCTGGCAGATATCGTGGCTGAACGAGATCCTGAACGAATTGGAATTAACGTGTCTTCTACGTTTGCGCTAGCCGACGGAATGACGGCCTCAGAACGAGAAAATATGCTAGCTGCACTGGACTCGCGTTTTCGCGAACGAGTCGTGTCCGCCGAAAATTTAGCGGTTGGCTGGTTGGAGACCAGAACGCAAAGCGAAATGGAAATCTATCCCATGATCGTGCGGCTGGCTCGAAGCATTTTAGCAGAAGGACTTTCGGAAACGGTCATCCAACCTGGAATTACGAGTACCGACGATGTGGAATGGTGGTACCGAGACCGCATTCGAGATCTGAATCTCATAACCTGGTTTCATCCATCAGTAGATATTCAGCGTCCCGGCAATGATGAAAGAGATGGAGATTTTTCTTCGAGAGAAGATGCTGGCATCATCCGGCCAGGCGATTTGCTTCACGTAGATTTTGGTATTCAATATCTTCGTTTGAATACGGATACCCAGATGCATGCCTATGTGCTGAAGCCAGGAGAAACCGAAGCTCCGGCAGATTTAAGAAAGGCCTTTAAAATCGGTAACCGTCTGCAGGACATTCTGACAGGGCAATTTGCAACGGGTAAAACCGGCAATGAAATCTTGCTTGGCGCTCTGGATCAGGCCAAATCGGAAGCCATCAAGGCCACCATTTATACGCATCCCATCGGATTTAACGGGCACGCAGCTGGCCCCACAATTGGATTGTGGGACCAACAAGGTGGCGTGCCCGGTCGTGGAGATTATCCTCTGTATCCTATGACGGCCCATTCCATCGAATTGAATGCAGCCGTTGATATTCCATCTTGGGATGGAAAAACGGTTCGAATCATGCTGGAAGAAGACGCCCTTTTTGATGGGGAGTCAGTCTGGTACATCGATCCCCGACAGGAAAGCCTTTTGCTGATTCCGAGGCAATAACTTTTACTCAGCGGCTGCTTCGGCCGCCCATGCTGGAGTGACGTCGAAGGATGAAATGTGGGCGTTTACGCCATGATTCATTCTAAATCCGACCAATCCGTCGGTCGGAAGATCGCCTTTTTCCATGCTATGGACCGTTTGTCCATTGATGGAGAATGAGATATTGTCTCCTTCCGTCTGCACGCCGAATAGGTTTTCAATCATGCCTTCTGATTCATCCGTCCATGCGTTGATGGCCTCATGAGCTGTCCAGCCAACGACTTCTGCCGTTTCTGCCCCGTTCCTGAGTTTAATCAGAAACTGCCCAGATCGTCGAAGCAGGAAGTACAGGTATTCCTGGTTTTCATCAGCGAGATTGCTACCGCCTAGGAATAGACCGTATCCCTCATTTCGCGTTCCGGGATCAAAAAGAAACATGTTTGATGAGATGGAATAGTCTCCCTCGCCACGACTACCTGGATGCCAGAAGATCCCCCTTGGTTGACGCATCGTGACGTGCCATCCGGGCGTCATATTGGTGAAATAGACATCCGGATCAACAATATTGGTGTCTGCCGTAACAACCATCTCATCCGAGGGTGAGTCAGCCTGAAATTGCCAATCTCCTGGCCAAGAGAGATTAGGGGTGGATGGGTTTAGTGCGTCAGGGGCTGCCATCGTGCTTTCTTGCGCCATTTCGGCCTCATTGGCTGGCGTTTCAGCGTTTGTACAGGCAGAGAGTAGGAGTAGCGCCGTGCAAACGGGCAATAATGCTTTCATGGTCTGGTAAGTTGGGTTATCTGGGTAATGGTAGGAAAGTTATTCGACAGCTTCGGTTAATTCCTCATAGACGGCCATCAAATTGCCTTCAATGCCCTTGGTGGAGCCATCGATTCGGTGACTTTCAAATCCTTCGAGACCAAGGGCTGCAATATCGGCACTACTTTTTCCATCTCGAATTCCATCGGAAACGGCTTTTCGAAGTGCTCCCAAATAGTCTCTCATGACCAGGACATCATCACGAGTGCCCAGAATGCCGTGCGTCGGATTACCATGTCCAAAAATGAACACCGTGTTATCTGTGAACATATCATAGGTCCGTTCCAAAACGGTCATCCAATTGCGGGTATCACATCCAGCGGGCAAATCGATGTAGGCATGCCGGTGATTGAAGACTAAGTCACCCATATGCGCGACATCTGCATTCTGAAAGTGAATCACAGAATCGCCACCCGTGTGTCCGGGGCCGAAGTAGTTCAAGGCAATGGTTTCATCCCCAAGATCTTGGGTCCATGTTTCTTCGAAAGTGATATCTGCGTACTTCTGTTCCCTTTCCGATTTACCATAAAACCGCTTCTGCAGGACAGGGACGTTGGATTGTGCGACGATGTGCCGAGCGTTAGCACCCAGCACGGAGTTGCCGGCGGTATGATCGCCATGATGATGGGAGTTGATCAGGAGATCCATTCGTCGTCCTGATTTCTCGGTGAGTCCATCCAGACAAGCCTGGGCCGATTCAGGGAACTGAGAATCGACTGCAACGAGCGCTTTGTCGCGGACCAACCAGCCAATTGTGCCGCCGCGTGCTTCAAAGATGCCTACACCTCTTCGAACTGGAGTAAAATTGAATCTGGAACGGGCTGCAAGAGCTTTAAATGGAGCAGGAAGGACTGCAAGAGCTGCTACCATCGCTGAGCGGGAAAGAAACTGTCGTCTGGAGTGAGACATCGCAAATATCGGGATTTGAAGGGGAAAACGACCCCGCAAGGAACCACAAGCGTTTTCATACTTAAAGAGGCTCCCGAGTAGAGGAATTACGAATGATACGACGTTTCAAAGCCTATTTGTTTCTTTGGGTCCTGGTTGGTGTCGTTCTGACACCATCCGCAGGTGCTCAGACCTCATCTTTAGAAGATGTTCGACGCGAAGCCGAGATCACTGGATGGTCTATTGTGGCCATTGAAAATGGAGAGGTGAGCGATTCGTACTCGGGGGGTACGCGCAGTAGTGAGACTAACCCTCCCGTGACAGAGGCCACCGTATTTGATGCCGAATCGCTCACGAAACCCATAACAGCCTATATAGCTCTGAAGTTAGCTGGAGAGGGCGTACTCGATTTGGACAAGCCTTTGGCCGAGTATGCCGCGTATCCGGATGCGGCTTCGGATTCGAGATATCTCAAGATCACAGCCCGCATGGTGCTCAATCATACAGCGGGATTTCCAAACTGGAGAAATGGTGCTGAGACCCTCCCTGTTTTATTCGAGCCGGGCCAATTGTTCAGTTACTCGGGTGAAGGTTACGTATTTCTACAGCACACCCTTGAGCGGATTACGCTCAAGACGCTCGAGGATCTAGGCAAGATTCATGTCTTCGAGCCGTTTGAAATGACGTCTACCAGTTTTGTCTGGCAGACAGCGTTCCAATCGAAAATTGCAGTAGGACACACCGATATGGCTATTGCCTTGGATAAATTTACCTCGACCGAGGCGAATGGCGCCTTCGGCATACATACGACGGCTTCTGATTATGCCCGCTTTATGCTGGCTGTTCAGCGTGGTGAAGGATTGACGCCAACGGTTTTTAAAGAAATGAGTATAGCTCAAGCCGATGCTGGCGATGGAGTTTTTTGGGGTTTAGGATGGGGGCTTCAGCCTACCCTGTCTGGCATGGCGCTTTGGCATTGGGGTGATAATCCTGGATATAAATCCTTTGCTTACATCACCCCAGATGCATCAAGAGGATTTGTACTGTTTAGCAATAGCGCGAATGGAATGTTGGCCCTACACGAGGTCTTTGAACGACTCGTAGGTGGTCCACAAACAGCCGTTAAGTGGCTAAATTATGAGCGATATGACGACCCGCAATACCAGTTGGGTCGGCGAATGCATTACGCGTTGTTATCTGCAGGGATGGATCGGGCAAGAGAAGTGTACTTGAGCTCGCGAGATGATCTCCCCAAAGAAGCCTATACCGAGGATGCCCTAAACTCTCTCGGATACCGGCTGATGCGACAGGGTATCTTCGAGTCAGCTGTTGACGTATTTGCTTTCAATGCTGAACTCTATCCTAGTTCAGCAAATGTGCACGACTCGTTTGGCGAAGGGCTATTTAATGCCGGTCGGTTGCAAGAGGCGCTCGGACATTATCGAACGTCCATGCGATTGGATCCCTTAAATCAGAACGGCACCGCAATGATCGAGCTCATTGAGTCCGCTCTTGCTGAGCAGAACTAGGACCGTTTCTCGTTCTCGTCCGTCTACTCGTCAACGGTGAACGATAACATCATGCCAGCATGCAGGTGTTCTGCAATATGGCAATGCGCCATCCACTTCCCAGGGTTCGTCACGTCTACGAGCAACTCCACGGTTGAGCCCACCGGAATGATCTGAGTATCCTTCCAGGCCATGTTGGGGTTGGCTTGGCCGTCCATTTCCGTAACTAAGAAGCGCTGTCCATGGATGTGGAATGGATGATTCATGGGGTGGAATGATTTTGGGTCATTAAAAATCCGAATCTTGACTACGTCCCCAACTTTCCAGTTCCAGTTAATATCCATGCTCTTGCGTCCGGTATCCTCATCTAGTAGGACCCAATCCACCTGTTCGCCCGATGAAAGCCAGTTCATCATGGGCATAGCATCATTCCATTCCATCGGAGGAACGAATAAGGTGTCTACCTCCATCATCATAACAATCCACCTTGGGAGGTCATTGACCTCGACCGTTAATCGGAGATTATGGTCAGGCTGTTTATCAAAATACTGTCGGAAATCTGCAATGTCGGATTGAACATCCTCGAACTCGAGAGCTTTCACAAACTGGCTTCCAAAATCGGGCTCAGCCTTCTCAGAGCCTACCATTATGGTACCTAAGTGATGCGTTTCGGGTACAAATACGCCACGAAAGTGATCGATGGATTGGATCGAGTTCGTGATCGCGTATTCCCGCTCTTCATCAAAGTAAACGTCTACGATATAGCGTTCGGCGGGTGCAATGACCACGCTTTCGACAAACTGTTCTCGTTCATACTTCGAGACATCGCCGGCTACCACCTTCATTTTGGCACCACCAAAAACCAGGTTAAACGTACGCGTATTGGCGACGTTGGTTAGGTAAAATCGGACGACTTCGCCTTTGTCGACGTCCAGGTGGTAGTCGGTAATACCGTTAACCATAAGCACATTCCCAAAGCGACCCATGAGAGCATGCGTTGGGGCCGAATCACCGAAGGGAATGAGGCCACTCGAGTCAATAAGAATATCATCAAATACGAGCGGTACCTCTCGGTTGGAGGGGCCGTAATAATTCTCTTCCGTCGGATCGACCAGCATGTTGCCGTACAATCCAAGATCCTGTTGCACATCTTCCCGCATGTGAGGATGGTACCAGTACATGCCCGTATCGGGAAACTTTAATTCATAGGTAAAGCTTTCGCCGGTAAGAACCGGATCCTGCGTAACGCCGGGAACGCCATCGAACTCATTATCCAAGCGAAGTCCATGCCAGTGCACGGTCGTTGGCATTTCGATGTTGTTGGTGAACTCAACAATGACTTTGGAGCCCCGATCTGCTCGAATGAGCGGACCTGGATACATGCCACCGTACGCCATCATGATGTATTCCTGCCCATCAATGGTGCGTCGCACAAGCGAGGCGTCCATGTGCAGCGTATCTCCATCTGCTAGGTCGAAAATCTCGGAAGGCTTGGCTTCAGCAAACATGGATAAATCCATTCCGTACCCAGGCAGCATGGGACCCACGATTGGGACATCGTCCATCGTACCGGCGATCATGGGCATCGTCATCTTCATGGGAGGCATTCGCCAGACTAGGCTATCTCCCATGTTCATATTCATATTGTGACCAGAATGGTCCATCATATCGTGGTCTTGAGCCAGCGCAGGCACAGCTAAAAAGACCAGGAGTAACAATCTTGCCAGCATCCTATTGAATCGGGGTAGGGTGGAAGTGTGAAGTTGGATTAGTAACCGTAAACCGCGCAAGGTTCGGTTTCAAACGGGCCATGTCCAGCCATAGTGTGCATCAAGCCACTTCTAGACATACCGCGCGCGACGATGGGACCTGACCAGATATCTCCGAGATCTCCAGAAGCCGGTTCGAGGGTCACGACAAGCAAAAACTTATTCCAGTCGGTTTGACCGTCAACGCGCAGCTCCTCTGAAAACCTTCCAAGCGGTTTTATTTGATCTAGTTGCGGAGTGGTAACCCAAGCAACCAGGGAAGAGCCATCGTCTAGTGTCACATTTTCCATCGAGAGATTTAGTGAAACGACGTACGTCCCAGTGGCTGAAATCGCTACACCAAATGGGGACGAAGCATACGTGACTTCACCTATACCTTTGGCCATACGAGCACCGCGGACTTTTCGGGTTCCGACTAGGTCGATTTCATAATACTCGGGCCCAGAAACTGGAATTAAACAGGTCGGTGAGTCTGACGCCGATCGGGTTTCTAATGAGCTCCAACCCGATAAGGTGAGTACTACGAGAAGCGAGGGAAGTAGTCTGTGCATTGCGAATCTAGAAATAGGACCAAAAGCTGGCTTACGGTCTTCGTTGAATGATGTTCAGTCCGAGTGTAATGATCTCGGGAATTATTCAACTAGTCAGTCCACATCACCCGAAAATGGAATGACTTTGAACGACATAGCCTCTCAATGGGACCTTCTCGGAGCGACCCCGCCTGCTAGTTAGTGCCTTCGCGTGATTCTTCATCCCATTGTTGGGCAGAAGAGACATTTGGTACGCCCCAGTCTTCTCCGCTCCAGCCGCTAAATCCATCCATACGGAAGGTCCAGATGCCCGTCGTCATGTCTGAAATGACAATAAGTCCATCTTCGTTGCGCACATCAATGCCGAACGCCCCGTTTGCGACGCCACCAGCCATACCGCCATCACTGCGGGGGCCTGTGAAGGTATCGTAATAACCCACCGTCTGAGGGTGCTTAGGATCCATCAAGGAAAAGACTTGCAGTCCATCGTGATATCCAGATACAAACACGTAGGGCCAGCGGACCTCGTGATTATGAACTAAGCCGTCCCAAGCCGGAGTCCAAGCTGAAATAGGTTGGCTAATGTTAGACACCTCTCCGTCGAGACCAGGCTTGAGGTCAAAGATGCGGAGAGGAGCGTATTTGTACTCGGTT
>DKOG01000217.1 GCA_002469915.1 Bacteroidetes bacterium UBA7368 | reverse complement strand
CTGAAAGGTGCCCCAAGAGCCGGCATATATTTGGTCGACGACCGTGTACCATAACAATGTGGTTGGTGCGAACATAAAGCCGAGAATGGGCCAAAGCAGCGAGGGGAAGACGCCAGAAAACCAGTTGGTCATCAACCATAAATAGGCAATGGTTAGGCGTGGCAGGAGTAGGGCACCAGCTACAAAGAAACAGGGCATGTTCGTCTCGATTTAGTTTCCAATATCCTCGCTGGCCGAATGTGCTCCGCGATTTTAATCATGTGGACGTATTTCTGTAATCCAAGTTTCGCCTTAACAACTTGGAAGCCTGACCGATACCTTTGGCAAGGACCTTGAACGCCTTTTTAAACCGTTTATTGCCAATGAAAGGACTTTGGGACAAATATCTAAACAGTGGAAATAGCCAGCACGAGGTATCTAAAGACCTCAGTGAGGAGACTTCCCGTGTAATGAGCACCCTTGATCTATCCTCAGGAATGATCGATGAGACGGTATCCACGTGGATGAGCGGTTTGGGACCAGAGCCGGACAAGTCGTCCCTTGCCAACCCTGATTCAAACGAGTCTCCTGTATTATCTATTGATCGGGTCCTGACGACCGGATTAAATGAAGACCTGTTCAGCGAGCAGGACATTCGGATGTGGGATGACGCATTAGGAGCGTCTGGTTCAAAATCGTCTCTTTCATGGAGACATGTCTTCACGGTTGACAGTTGGAGAAGGCAACAACTTGAACGACTTGCCGCGCGAGTCTACGGTTTTAGAAGCATGCTCGTCTGTCAGATGAGCTCTCTAGTTCTCGCTGATTTACTTACAGCACGAATATCACCCAAGATGTGGGCTGATCTGTTTGAAATGAGACTGATACCCGTAGTAGAACATGGAAATGCTCCGCTTTTAAATGGCAGGATACTGTGCATTTCGCAAGATCCTTCTGATAAGTCTACTAGAGAGTATGTCAATTCTATCAGCCAATTTCAGGCAGAATTGGCCTATGCTGACGGTCCAGTTGTTTCGGGTCTATTAGATCTCGTTTCCCAACACATTCCAGCGGTAGGAGCGGCAGTACAGGTTTCAAAGCCAATTTTGAAAAAGGTGGGACCTTCATTCCGATCCACCAAGCGTGCAGCCTGATCAGGTATTTTAAGGCTTACGCAATATGGACCATACTCAACACGTCAATCGAGATACCCCGAGTTCTTCATCTCGGGAGACGCGTTATGTGCAAGAAACTGGTTTTTCTGACAGGGGACCCACTAATAAACACGCGGGCGTATCTGAACCCGAACACCTTCAGTTCAAAAGTGATACCGATCGGGATCGGGTAATCGTCCGGCTATTGGCCAAAGGTATTGTTCAAGAACACCAGGTTCGTGACTCTTGGACGGAATGGCAGGACCTGTTAAAAAAAGGGATGAAAGTGCCCCTTTGGCGGGTTCTAGCCCTACACGTGGATCTAGACTCCCAGCACATTTTTGCTGAAGCCGCTCAATTGTACGCTTTTACCGAGGCGGACATTGATGAGAATGATGCCGTTATATTCCTAAACGACCATAAGGACGACTTCCTAGACGCTTCTTGGGATGAGATGGTTGAGCATTTTGTGCTTCCTGTCTCTCGGGAGCGTGATCGTTCAACTAGAGAATTGAAGTGGGTCTTTATCACACACGATCCAACAAGACCCAAAGTACATCAGATTATTCAGCGCTTAAGACTGCGTCGATTCGAGCTTCAGTTTGCACCTGAGACTTTTGTTAGTGCGCTGATTGCTGAGTCCTTTCTGAGTCAGAACAATTTTCTGGAAAAACTGGACGAGAATGCTCCGGCGTTCGACATGGGAATGTCTTATGACGAAGGCAGCCAGTTGGTCGATGAAGACGCTCTGGAAGCAGAGATAAGTCGATCTCATCTTATCAACTTGTTTGAAGGAGCGTTAGTTGAAGCCGTTCAACGGGGAGCTTCTGATTTACATATCTATCCAAATTTAGAAGGAGCCATCCAAATTCATATGAGGGTGGACGGCGAGCTAGATTTGTGGCATGAAGAAGACCGATTTAAACCGGAAGCATTTTTGGCCGTTGTGAAAGACAACGCGATGAATGTAGACCGGTTTGATCGCGATATTGCTCAAGATGGCTTTATCCAACGTTGGATAGATGACGTCCTGATTCGTTTTCGAGTATCCGTTCTGCCTATCGCGTCCGCCCAACAAGGCGTGCATGCTGAAAGTATTGTCATCCGTGTCCTGGATGACCGAAAGGTGCTTACAGATCTTAGACAAATTGGGTTACTCGATGATGCATATGCTCGCTTTCAGGAAGCAATTCGTCAGCCGCACGATATGGTCATCCTTACCGGCCCTACTGGATCAGGAAAGAGTACGACGCTAGTTGCGGCTCTACATCAGGTAGTGACTCCTAAGGTGAACGTGCTCACCGTGGAAGATCCTGTCGAGTACCTCATGAAAGGGATTCGCCAGATTAAACTGGGGCCCCGTCTTGGCTTGGAAGGCGCACTACGAGCCATCCTGAGGCATGACCCGGATGTAGTAATGGTTGGGGAAATGCGTGATCAAAAAACTGCAGAGCTGGCTATTAAATTGGCCAATACTGGTCATTTGACCTTTTCGACCCTGCATACAAACGATGCGCCGAGTGCTGTGTCCCGTTTGTTTAAAATGGGCGTCGAGCCTTTTCTTATCGCGTACGCCATCAATATTGTGGTGGCACAGCGCCTGATACGAATGCTTTGCTCCACGTGTCGAATCCCGAATCCTAATCCCGATTTTGATTTTATGCGTCATCTGGGTTTTACCGATGAAGACTTTTACGGGGCTACGATTTACCAACCGGGTGGCACGGATAAATGCAAAACGTGCAAGGGGAGTGGCTACAAAGGACGACGAGCAATTGCTGAGACCATGTTATTCACACCGAAAGTGAGATCTATGATTATGGCTTCCGAAGACATGGTTGACGAAGACGCATTGCGTGCATGTGCTGTTGAGGAGGGAATGACCACGCTTCAGACGGCGGCACGACAACTGGTTACCTTAGGTGAAACCAGTTTGGAAGAAGTGATTCGAGTTACAGGAACCTAGTTCACGAATCGTAGGCTAATCATCTTACTTTTTTTGCGCTCGTTTTCGACGAACATACAGGAACCAAACTCCCGATAAAACCAGGAGATACGCAAACATCAGCCCAAGTACGATGCCAAAGCCCATCAACTTGCCATCAAATACGGTGAACGGCATATTGATGACCAAAAGGAGGGGAAAGCCAAGGCAAAGGGCTACTCCACTAGAGAGCACAAGCTCTTGAGCGACGGGCGAACGATACTCCGGATCAGTAACGCGAAGGAGAGCCAGCCCCGAACTAATCGTACCCGTCATTTGGGCAAACAGACCGATAAAACGCTCAAACTGATAATCAGAGAACACAGTCCAAGCTGCCCACTTAACCACCCGATAGGTGGCGTATGCCCCGATTACGCAAATCGCCACGATGGGCAACGCAAAGCGAAGGGCAATGTGCAGACTGATTCCCATTATGGACGCCGCGATCAGGTATTCGGCAAAGGTACCGGTAAGTCTATGCACGGTGCCATCGTCAATCCATGCGCCTCTTCCGTCCTTTAAAACAAGCTTTCGCGTTCCTAATGAAACGGTATTCGCAACAATGAAGTGGAACGACCAAAGAACAGGGATTTCGGCCTCCAAACCGCCTAGGGTAAGTAATTGGGCAAGCCCACCCGTAATCCACCAGGTAACCCAGTAGATAGCACCCACAAGGGCAACATGAACAGCCATGGGTTCGATCGCGGCGCTCGAAAAACTTAACCTAGATCCGATGGGATGATCGCCCTCTGAGCGAATACCTTGCCTTACGTGGTGGGGCAGGGCCTTCGCCTTATCCCTTCCAACGTGTCGATTTACCAGTGTCATTCCAAAAAAATAGGCCACCAGAAAGCCGATGGCAGCGAAGGTCAATCCAATGGATCCTGCGTTTTCGTATCCAAAGGCGGCCCACGATTGCCCAATTGAATAGGCTATTCCGGGTCCCATTGAGAAGCCAAGGGGTAGTAGAATACCGGTTGCAGGGTTGAAGTC
>DKOG01000219.1:9789-10095 GCA_002469915.1 Bacteroidetes bacterium UBA7368 | reverse complement strand
TGAAGTGCAGCAGCACCTTGGAGAGAATCGGGTCCGAACGATTGCTATGGATGCCACGGATGGCCTCGAAAGAGGAACCACCGTCACCAATACGGGCAATGCGATTTCAATGCCGATTGGTGATGATATCCTTGGTCGACTGTTTAACGTAGTTGGAGATGCCATCGATGGTATTCCTCAGCCGAAAGCGTCTGGCCGTCGTCCGATTCATGCTGCTCCTCCTGCATTCGACGAACTCTCCACCTCGGTTGAGATGCTCGAGACAGGGATTAAAGTGGTAGATCTACTCGAGCCGTATGCTCGAGG
>DKOG01000219.1:0-9699 GCA_002469915.1 Bacteroidetes bacterium UBA7368 | reverse complement strand
TTTCGGTATTTGCTGGTGTAGGAGAGCGTACGCGAGAAGGAAACGACCTTCTCCGTGAGATGCTCGAGTCTGGCGTTGTTGACTATGGCAAAGAATTTCTAGAATCCATGGAGAAGGGCGAATGGGACCTTTCTAAAGTGGATAATGAAGCCCTCAAAAACTCCTCACTGGCTCTCGTATTTGGCCAGATGAATGAGCCGCCAGGAGCGCGTGCCCGTGTGGCCCTCTCCGGACTAACCATTGCTGAGTACTTCCGTGACTTGGGTGGACGTGACGTGTTGTTTTTCGTTGACAATATCTTCCGTTTCACTCAGGCCGGTTCTGAAGTTTCTGCCCTTCTTGGCCGAATGCCTTCAGCTGTGGGTTACCAGCCAACATTGTCTACAGAGATGGGTGAGATGCAGGAACGCATTACCTCAACCAAAAACGGTTCGATTACGTCTGTACAGGCTGTGTATGTGCCTGCGGATGACCTTACTGACCCTGCTCCAGCAACGACATTTGCTCACTTGGATGCCACGACGGTGCTTTCTCGTCAGATCGCATCTCTCGGTCTGTATCCGGCCATTGATCCGTTGGATTCAACAAGCCGTATTCTAGATCCTCGCATCCTGGGGGATGAGCATTACGACACCGCTCAGGAAGTCAAAAACCTGCTCCAGCGTTACAAAGAGCTGCAGGACATTATTGCCATTCTTGGAATGGACGAGCTTTCAGACGAAGATAAGTTGGTCGTAGGCCGTGCACGTCGTGCACAGCGCTACATGAGTCAGCCGTTCTTCGTAGCCGAGCAGTTCACCGGTAATGTTGGCAAGTATGTCAAGATTGACGACACGATCCGAGGCTTCCGTATGATTCTTGACGGTGAGCTAGATCACCTTCCTGAAAGTGCTTTTGCTTACAAAGGCGCCATTGAAGAAGTCATCGAAGCCGGCGAAAAAATGCTAGCCGAAGCCTAGACCGCCAATCCTGAAACAGCATCCGAACGACGCATATGTTTGTCGAAATCGTATCACCAGCCGGCCGCGTCTTTTGCGGTGAAACACAAGGAGTAAAGGCTCCTGGTGTAGAAGGATCATTTGAGGTGTTGAAAAATCACGCTCCGATGATTGCAGCAATAGAGGTGGGCCCGCTTGTTTTAAAAGACAATACAGGGACATCCATCACCTTTGCAACCAGTGGTGGTTTTCTAGAGGTGGCTGACAATGCGGTCACGGTACTGGCCCAGACTGCTGAATTGGCTTCCGACATTGATGTGGAACGAGCGCAAGCTGCAGAGCAGCGGGCTGTTGAAGCATTGGCAGGAACTCTCGATGCGGATACCAAAGATACTATGTCTCGTGCGCTGAATCGTGCACGAAATCGTGTTCGCGTTGCAATGGCAACGGTTGGTCGCAAGCGATAGTTCAGGGCGCGGTGCCGGAGCATTCTCGATACGAATTGGAACTTGAATAGAGAAACTTCTTAGACGAGGGAGCGACTTCATGCTATCCTCCGTTTTTTTGGAAATCATCGGCAGACATCTCTCGATTCCTGCTATTTGACCGTCAAACACGATGTTATTGAAGAACTCCTCCCGAACTCTGCTTCTGATGTCCTTTGTATCCCTCCTGACTGTGGGATGTGCAGAGCAAGTCCCCGATTACTCAGGCCGTTTTTTTCAGGGTGAGCCGTTAAGCGAGATTGAGGTCGAAGCAAATGAAAGCTGGGCGACCTTCAACTCTGAAAAGACAAGGCTGGTTTTCGGAACACACAACGAATCGTGGACTAACCACGCCCTTTTTGAGTCCGTACAAACCGCCTCTGGATGGTCTTCACCCACTCTGCTTCCTTTTTCTGGTCAGTTCAATGATCGGGGTGTTCGTTTTTATCCTGCGCTCGATGCGCTGTTGTTTTCTTCGGATCGCCCAGTGGTTGGAGAATCCGCGCCTGGCGATTTTAATTTGTGGATCGCAATGCATGACGGTCAAGAATGGATGGCGCCAGAAGCGCTTACGACAGTCAATACAGATGCCAATGACATGCATGGATCAGTCTCGGAAACAGGCTCCATCTATTTTGCCTCTGATAGGGAAGGAGGAATGGGACAATTCGATCTATACCGGGCTAAACTGGGGATGGATGGATATGAAGTGGAGGCCTTGTCTGGCGAGGTAAACTCAACCTATTCAGAATCGGATGTATATGTAGATGGGCTGGAACGCTACCTGATTTTTTCCCGAGCTGATGATCCAATGGGAATGGGGGGCGATGATCTGTTTATTTCGTTTAGAGATGGGGACGATTGGTCTACACCTCAGCATCTCGGCCCCGAGGTGAATACAGAGAATCTCGAGTATGGAGCGGAGGTCAGCCGAGATGGTCGCCTCCTTTATTACACATCGCATGGAGCCGAAAAAGCGGACATTCTTTCGGTTCTAATTACTTCATTGCAGATCGAGTGGCCTCAATAGGTAGTTTATTATGATCCTTTCTGATCTTCCGACGCCAGCAGTTCTAATTGAAAGAAAAAGACTGGAAAAAAATCTGAGTGTCATGCAGGAGCATGCTGCCAGAGAAGGGGTCCACCTTAGGCCACATATCAAAACTCACAAATCAGTCTTCATCGCAACGATGCAGCGAGATTTAGGTGCTTCGGGCCTGACGGTTGCGAAGCTTGGTGAAGCCGAGACCTTTGTTAAGGCGGGTTTTGACGACATTAGAGTCGCCTATGCCCTTTTTGGGGAGGATAAATATGCTCGGGTTGCTCAGCTAATGACGCAAGCGCGCATCTCTTTCTGCGTTGATACCATGGAAGGAGCATCTGCTGCATCAGCCTTTTTCTCTGCTCAGGGATTGGAAGCCGAGGTGGTTATCGAAACGGATATCGGATATCACCGATGTGGGGTTTTATGGAATCGCTCAGAGAGCGCCGCATTTGCCGCTCGTGTAGACGGAATGCCAGGTCTTAAAGTAGTGGGTATTCTGACCCATGCAGGACACTCTTATTACGGTCCTCAGACTGAAGGGGAATCACTTGGTGATTCACTCAAACGCGTGTCGGATCAAGAACGGGATCGTATGCTGGAGTTTGCCGTCAGTTTGCGCGAAGCGGGTGTCCGGGCGGCTGTTACGGGTGATCTTGAAATCAGTATCGGTAGCACTCCTTCACTTCGCTATTTCTCAAATACGGAATACCAAGGGTTCAAAATAACGGAAATAAGACCCGGAAATTATGTTTTCCATGATATGACTCAGGTTAATCTGGGTGTGCAGCCGATGGATTGCTGCTCCCTTTCGGTATATGCCACCGTATTTTCAAGACATCGAAATGCCGATGGCAGTGAGCGCCTTTTTCTTGATGCAGGAAAGAAAGTGCTGACTTCGGACGGGGCTTATCAGGCGGAAGGATTTGGTCAGATTTTGTACGACTCCAAAGAAATGGTTCCGATGCCGCACGCGGTCATCAATGCCCTTTCGGAAGAACATGGGTGGGTCCGGATTCGTGGAGGCTCAACCCTTCGTGTGGGAGACCGTGTGCGGGTCGTGCCCAATCACGCCTGTGTGGTGGTAAGCACTCAGAAGCAGATGGTACTTGTTGATGGTGAGGACGTGATTCAAACACTCCCCGTGGACGCACAAAGCCTCGTTGTGTAAGCAGCGGCCGCACATTAAACATGTGGGCGTTCAGTGACCGGCTGCACGCTCCGAGCTAGCCTTCAGAGTTGAACAAGTCGTCAGTAGGGCGGCCGGGTGCTTTGAGTCCAAAGTGTTTGTAAGCAGCTGGCGTTGCCATACGACCCCTTGCTGTGCGCTCAATGTACCCTTCTTGTATGAGATAGGGCTCATATACTTCCTCGATGGTACCGGCGTCCTCACCCACGGAAACCGCCAGATTGGTGAGACCCGTTGGGCCGCCTCCAAATTTTTCGATCAGCGTCATGAGAACACGGGTATCCATATCGTCCAACCCTTCGATGTCCACATTCAGCGCGTTAAGGGCGTGATCGGCGAGCGGTCTGGTGATTCGGCCATCGCCTTCTACATCGGCAAAGTCACGGGTGCGCCGGAGCAACCGGTTTGCAATCCGGGGGGTACCTCGTGAACGTCGGGCAATTTCGGTAGCGCCATCATCGGTAAGATCTACTTTGAGCAAACCGGCTGACCGGCGCACAATCTTGGTTAGCGTAGCAGCCGAGTAATAGTCATAGCGGAAGTCGATTCCGAATCGCGCGCGCAGCGGAGCGGTAAGGAGACCTTTCCGTGTGGTCGCACCAACAAGCGTGAATGGGGGCAGCGAGATTTTTACGCTGCGCGCACTGGGACCAGAATCGATGAGAATATCAATATGATAGTCTTCCATCGCGGCATACAGATACTCTTCGACAACCGGCGAAAGGCGGTGTATTTCGTCGATAAAGAGTACATCACCTTCATCTAGATTCGTCAGAAGTCCAGCAATCGAGGCCGGTTTGTCTAAGACCGGGCCTGAGGTCGTTTTGACCTGCGACCCCATTTCGGCCCCAATAATGTAGGCCAACGTCGTTTTTCCAAGACCAGGCGGGCCCGATAAGAGGACGTGGTCCAGGCATTCGCCGCGTCGCTGGGCTGCCGTAATAAACACCCTCAGGTTATCTTTTATCTGTTCTTGACCGATAAACTCATCAAGAGATTTCGGGCGCAACGCTTTCTCAATGTCCTCTTCAGGGGCATTGATTTGCTGAGAAAGATTTCCGGACCGTTCAATCATGGGTGACGGACTTGCATGGCGAGGTAACTCTACGTGACAAGATCGTTAATTCAACAACATAATTATACATGTGCGCCCCTCTTGACATCATAAAAGTTGATTATTGCTGAGGAGAGCAATAGAATACGGCATCATGTTTGTAGTAGACAACGTACTTATATCAGATGACCTCGTAGAAGCGGCTTTTTGCTGTGATCTTGGGGCATGCCAAGGAGCCTGCTGTGTGCAGGGTGACTCCGGTGCGCCCCTACTGGAAAGTGAAATAAGTCAGATCGAAGATGTATTTCCTATTGTTCGAGACAGGTTGAGAAAGGAAGCCCTTGAGGTTGTTGAAAAAAATGGCACCTGGGAAGATCTGGGTGGAGGCCATTTTGCCACAACCTGCGTCGGCGACGCAGAATGCATTTTTGTGCGCTACGACGGACCTGTCGCTAAATGTGCCATCCAAGAAGCCCATCGTGAGGGGAAAACCGACTTCGTAAAGCCCATATCGTGCCATCTATACCCTCTTCGGGTTCGGCAGTTGGGCGAATTCGAAGCACTGAACTACGAGCAAATCGGCATCTGTAGTCCAGGCAGAAAGTTGGGCAAAAAAGACGGTTTGGGACTGGCAGAATATCTGGAGGAACCCCTCTCTCGGAAATATGGACCGGAGTGGTATGCCCAATTTATTTTGATGGTGAAGGAACGACGTACCATCCTTCAAAAGGGCTAAGAGTACGTCATGCTAAATTTACACCAGAGACTGTCCCAAACGCAGCGGCTTTCACCGCAGCAAATACAGTACATAAAGCTACTTCAGCTTCCGACGCTGGCCCTTGAGCAACGTATCAAGGCCGAGATGGAGATCAATCCGCTTTTGGAAGAAGGTGAAGATCTCGAAACGGAGGCACTGGACGAGCAGACAGAATCAGAAGATTTTGATGACGTACAGCAGGAGGAGGATACCTCTGAAGACGAGTTCGAGTGGGAAGAGTTGATGGACCAGGGCGATGATCTATACGGTTACAAAGCCTGTGTGGATCAAGGTGATGACGAGGATCGGCGCGATTCACCCATGGTTGCGGTAAATAGTATGACCGAACATCTTCGAGATCAGCTTTCGTTTTTAAACCTAAGTGAAGAAGATGGGCTCATCGCTGACCAGATCATTGGATCTATCGATGAGGATGGATACCTCAGACGACCTTTAGAATCTATTGTTGATGATGTAGCCTTTAATCAAGGCGTTTTATTGACCGAAGAAGACGTCGAAGAGGTGCTTTTTCGTGTCCAGCGTTTGGAGCCGGTTGGTGTAGCGTCCAGAGACCTGAAAGAATGTTTGATCGTGCAATTGAACATGCTTCCACAAGAACTTCCAGGTAGGGATGTGGCTATTGAGATGCTGACGTACGCCTACAAGGCGTTTACGATGAAGCATTACGACCAGATTATGCGTCGGCTTGGGGTAGAAGGATTTGAGCTGAAAGAAGCATACGAGCTGATTCAGCGGCTGAATCCAAAGCCTGGAGAAGGAGATTTTGCCGCCTCAGAAAACTATATCACGCCTGATTTTACGGTTCGGTTTGAAGATGATGAGTTCATTATCTCTCTTAATTCGGCAAATGCACCAGAACTGCGTGTGTCTAAGCAGTATCACCAGATGCTAGAAAAGGTGGTGTCGGACAAAAAGAAAGGAAAACAATCGTACGATGCAGACACCCGTAATTTCCTGAAATCGAAGTTTGAATCTGCCCGCTGGTTCATCAATTCCATCAACCAGCGACGTCAGACTATGTTGGGTGTCATGCAGGCAATTGTAGGGCAACAGGCAGATTTTTTCCGTCAGGGAGAAGGAAATCTGAGACCGATGATTTTAAAAGACATTGCTGAAATCATCAAAATGGACATCTCAACTATATCCCGAGTGGTTAATGGGAAGTATGTTCAAACTGATTTTGGCGTGTACGAGCTTAAGCACTTCTTTTCAGAAGGGTTATCCACTGATTCAGGAGAAGACGTATCTAACAAGGAAGTTAAATCCATTATTGACACGATCATTACTGAAGATGACAAGAAGAAACCCCTTTCTGACCAGCGCATCGCAACTATGTTGGAGGAAAAAGGGTTTCAGATTGCTCGTCGAACGGTGACTAAGTACCGCGAGCAGCTTGGTATACCGGTCGCTCGATTAAGAAAAGAGATCGTATTGTCCTGATAACAAAGAGCCATGTCTGCACTCGAAGCTTATTTTTCCCCCTTTCGAAGAAACATCGTCGGTATAGATCAGACGTTTCATTCGCCTTACGGGGAGCTTCCCATTATCTATGCAGACTGGATTGCTAGCGGTCGGCTCTATAGTCCAATCGAAAAGCGTCTGAGTGAGGTTATGGGTCCATGGGTGGCCAATACCCATACCGAGACAAGTGTTACGGGGACCTCGATGACACACGCGTATCATGAGGCGCGACATATCATCAAGAAGCATGTCAATGCGAATGAGAATGATATGATCATCTCGGCCGGCTCTGGCATGACGGGTGTGATCAATAAACTACAGCGTATTATTGGCGTTCGGGTCCCAGAAAAAATTCAGCCTTACGTATCTATCCCTGAGTCCGAGCGTCCTGTGGTCTTCGTCACGCATATGGAGCATCACTCTAACCAGACGTCTTGGCTAGAAGCTGAAGTTGATCTGGTGGTACTAGAACCCGATAATTTCGGTAGGTGTGTGGTTCAGCATCTGGAACAGGAAGTCGTAAAGTATGCTGGGCGGCCACTGATTGGTTCATTTTCAGCTTGCTCTAACGTCACTGGACTGCATGCGCCTTTCTATGAGCTTTCTCGTGTTATGCATCAGCACGGTGGATGGTGCTTTGTAGATTTTGCCGCTTCGGCTCCCTACGAAGATATCGATATGCATCCGGGAGACCCTTTAGAGTGCTTAGATGCGGTATTTTTCTCTCCACACAAATTTTTGGGAGGCCCGGGGTCGTCAGGAATTATGGTCTTCAACTCGAAGTTAGACCAGAATCGTGTTCCTGATCACCCAGGTGGAGGAACGGTAGATTGGACTAACCCTTGGGGTAAACACCAATTCGTTGCCAACTTAGAAGACCGTGAAGATGGGGGAACGCCTGCTTTTCTGCAGACCATTCGCGCAGCGCTATGTATTAAGCTGAAGGAAGAAATGGGTACCCAAAACATCATAGATCGAGAGCGGGAATTGCTGGCTATAGCTTTCCCTCGGATGCGGGCTATTCCTCATGTCAATATTTTGGCTGACAAGCATGAGGATCGCTTGGGCGTGATTTCTTTTTACGTAGAAGACGTGCACTTTAACCTGATCGTGAAACTGCTCAACGATCGATATGGAGTTCAAACGCGTGGCGGCTGTTCTTGCGCGGGCACCTACGGTCACTTTTTGCTGCACGTAGATCCCGTGCAGTCGAAATCGATCACGGACCAGATTGATGCTGGGATTCTGTCTAACAAACCAGGTTGGGTACGCCTATCCTTGCATCCAACTATGACGGATGCTGAATTGGACTACATCCTGACGGCTATTGAGCAAGTCGTAGAACATGCTGCCGAGTGGTCTTTAGACTATGAATACGACTCGCAAACAAACGAGTACACCTGTATTCTAGATAGCCGTCCTGCTACAGATGTCAAGATATGGTTCAATATGAGTGAAGCACTCGTATCGTAGCTTGTCGACTGCATTGTCCTCGTTCTCGGTCACACTGAAGGAAAAAGTGAACACCTTTTGGACAATTTTTCCGCCCCTTTTTCGGTGTCTAACACCTCGATCAAAATATCAACGCTAAGGGCGATTGGACCGTAATCAGCCTTATTGAGCGTTTTTTAGGTACTGTAATCGCTTAAACGAAGGATTGAAGAACGAAATTCATTCAGCTGTTTACACAGCGGCGGGTTATGAATAGGGCACTTTTTGAGTCATTAGGGAAATCCGGCACGGTCTTCGCACTATTCCGGGTAGTTCATTCGAATTCGTGCATAGGACACACCAACACACGACAACAGACTCGGGAGGATATGCCGACATGCAAATTGCTCTAAATAACGTACCTACGAAATCATTTTCAATGCTCCTGGCCCGCTACTTGCAAGGTCAGATTGATGAGAAAACTTGGGGGAAGATCATGAAAACGATCGATCAACAAGGGATATCGTCGGTAGAGCGCAAGGCATATACCCGATTCTTGACCGAACTCTATACGCCACGTCACGTGGCCTAGATGGTGTAGAGCGCTAATGCCAATATGCGCTCTAGAGTCCAGAATGGTCTAAGAACATAAGCTTGATACTGAAGATGTAATTAGCTACCTCCTCCAGCTTTTGTGGCCCCTGTTTTTTCTTGGTGGGTGGGGCGGGGACCACAGCTCTTCAGCAAATACGCGGGGGGCGGAACAGCGATCAAAGATCGCAAGGTTCCGCCCCCCGCGTTCTTGTATGCACCTACTTTCCTTAGTAAGTCGTGTCTTCGTCTTCCGAAACAGGAACAGGAGCTTCTGCCTCATACACATACACTTCGCTGCCTATCCAACTCACCGTTACCATGGCGCGCGCAAATAGGAACAGCTGCTGCATGACGAAGGCTAAGAAAATGCCACCCATTCCGAAGTCGATTCCAAACGTAAATAGAAGGACCACCAAGCCTATCATCATCCAAGAGATATAGACGGAATTTGCTGCACCGGACTGTAAGGGCCATTTCATCCCCGCAAACCAGCTATCCATAATTCCTTTTCGGCCGAGTACCAGCTCCATTCGCCCGAAATCATGCATCATGTCTATGAATGCGAATCCCAGGAATAGGACTAGCGGAGTAAAGACAAATTGTACCCAGAAGGAGCCCACTTCGCCCGTAAATAGACCGCCTAAAATGGCTGCAAAAAGGATGATCCCGATGAGGAGCACTACGGCTGGGACGAGGTAAAGGAGACCGAGGACAAAAGCCTTCCCAG
>DKOG01000194.1 GCA_002469915.1 Bacteroidetes bacterium UBA7368 | reverse complement strand
TATAGTCGCTGGCGACCATCAGCCTGCCGGTGGGCATGCGCTGGTAGCTGCCATGAACGCGTCTATCGGTGCCGTGGGTACTACGGTTCGATACGTGGATGCGGGTGAAGAGGCTACGGATTTAGGCGCTGATCTTGATGCGTTGAAAGCATCTATGTCAGCCGGCGAAATTGACGTCGTGATTACGCTCGGTGTTAATCCGATTTACGACGTTGCTGGGTTTGGTGACGCATACGCCCAGGTGGCTGATCGCATTCACGTTGGATTGCATGTGGATGAAACCGCACAAGCGGCAACTTGGAGTATCCCTCAAACTCATTTTCTTGAGGAATGGGGAGATGGACGTAGCAGAAGCGGCGTGGTTTCTGTCATCCAGCCTTTGATTGCCCCTCTTTACGAAGATGCTCATTCCAACCTTGAAGTCATTGCACTTCTAGCCAATGGAACGGAGCAGTTTGGATATGACTTGGTTCGTGCGACGTGGAGAAGCCGCCTGAAGGTTGGTTTTGAGAAAGCCTGGAGAAAGGTGGTTCACGATGGCTTTAGTGACGCTGCAGCATATTCAATAGCGAGTGGAGCCATTTCGTCTACCGGCGTGTCCAAAGCGATGTCGGATGTGCCTGTTTCTGCACATTCAGGTACGGAAGTGGTCATTCGTCCAGATTCGAAAGTATTCGACGGACGTTTTGCTAACAATGTCTGGCTTCAGGAACTGCCTGATCCCACCACCAAAGTGGTCTGGGACAATGTTGCTCAGATGAACCCCATCACAGCAGAGAAGTTGGGTGTGCGTTCAGACTTGAACGGTGGAAAATACTTTACCGATACGATTCGCATCGAATCAGGTGGAAATGATGTGATCGTCCCTGTTTGGATTCAGCCGGGTCTTGCAGACGATTCTATCCAGGTCACGCTAGGTTACGGTCGAGACCTCAAGAGTGATCGTCCTGAGCGTGAAACCAGCTTGTTTGATCTTGACAATTACACAGACGTGTACGGACATGGTTGTATTTCAACCGGTGTTGGTAGCAATGTGAGTCCTCTGGCCCAGCATGGTTTTGTAGCCACTGCTACAGTCGCAAAAGAGGGATCAGGTTACTTGGTAGTCTCCACGCAGGATCACGGAGCTATTCAGGAAGAGGCGGATATTGCAGAGAAAAGAGGTCTTTTCCGCCAAGCTACGGTATCCGAATACAATGCTGATCCAGAATTTGTAAAGGCTGGTGAGCCAGCTCCTATTCGAGAGGACTGGTCAGATTACCCAACTCTTTGGCAGGCTAATCATCCTTCCGAGCAGAATCCAATAACCAATTCTATTTACCACGAGAATCAGTGGGGAATGGTTATTGACCTGAACACATGTACCGGTTGCACGGCTTGTGCGGTCGCATGTCAGGCTGAAAACAATATTGAAGTTGTAGGGAAAGAAGAAGTCGGAAATGGACGCGAAATGGCTTGGATCCGCACGGATCGCTACTTCGTTTCGGAAAAAGACGGTTCTTTTGATAATCCCCAGATGGTTCTCCAGCCGCTGCCTTGTCAGCATTGTGAGAACGCACCTTGTGAGCAGGTCTGTCCGGTATCGGCTACAGTCCACTCACCGGACGGCACGAATCAGATGATTTACAACCGATGCATCGGGACACGTTATTGCGCAAATAACTGCCCCTACAAAGTGCGTCGATTCAATTTTTATAACTGGACGAAAACGCTACCGAAAACGGTTCACATGGCGCACAATCCAAATGTCACCGTGCGCTCGCGCGGGGTCATGGAAAAATGCTCCTTCTGTATCCAGCGTATTCGTGGTGCGAATAAAACGGCAAACGTCGAAAATCGCTCCCTCCAGGAAGGCGAAGTGGTTACTGCGTGTCAGCAGGCCTGCCCCGCTCAAGCCATTACGTTTGGAAATGTCGCTGATGCCAACAGCGCTGTTTCTCTCAAGCGTGGGTCTGACAGGCGGTATGAATTGCTGGCAGAACTCAACGTCAAACCGCGAGTCAGTTACCTGGGACGTATTCGTAATCCGAATACTAACCTCTCCTGATCAACACTCAGTAATTAAACGACATTTAGGCTACCGTGAGTACGGAAAGCATGGATAAGAATCTCGCACATACAGCTGACTTCCACGACGAGGCGCCGCTGGTCAAAGGGGATCTCACGTTTCACGACATCACCGAGATCGTCTCCGCTCATACGGAGAAAAAGACCCCGCTGGCTTGGTTCGGCGCGTTTGGTCTAGCTCTCTCGGGTTTGATGCTCATGCTCGTGATGATCGCTTACCTGTTCTGGAATGGAACCGGCGTCTGGGGCCTCAATAATCCCGTTGGCTGGGGATACGCCATTGTAAACTTCGTTTTCTGGGTGGGTATTGGCCACGCTGGAACGTTGATTTCGGCTATTCTCTTTCTGTTTAGGCAGCAATGGAGAACCGCAATTAACCGTTCTGCGGAGGCGATGACCGTCTTCGCCGTAATTTGCGCTCTGGTGTTTCCGGGCATTCACGTTGGGCGAATTTGGACAGCATATTGGATGCTTCCAATTCCCAATCAGATGGAGATGTGGCCACAGTTCAAGAGCCCGCTCCTCTGGGATGTGTTCGCTGTTTCAACCTATTTCACGGTTTCGGCTGTCTTCTGGTACGTTGGTCTTATTCCGGACATCGCTTCTCTTAGAGACCGTGCAACAGGAATGCGTCGCAAAGTAATGGGTGTGCTGTCCATGGGATGGACAGGTGCTAACCGCCACTGGCGCAATTACGAAAAAGCGTATCTCCTTCTGGCTGCACTGGCTACGCCACTTGTGCTTTCCGTGCACTCGGTCGTTTCCTTTGACTTTGCGGTATCGGTTGTGCCTGGATGGCATACCACGATTTTCCCGCCCTACTTTGTCGCTGGAGCCATTTTCTCAGGGTTTGCGATGGTGGTCACGCTGATGGTCGTAGCCCGTAAGGTCTACAACGTCGAAAACATCATCACGATTGAGCACCTCGAGAAAATGAACATCGTGATCTTGCTTACCGGCTCGATGGTCGGTTTTGCATACATCACCGAGTTTTTCATCGCGTGGTATTCGGGTGTTCAGTACGAACAATATGCGTTCACCAACAGGGCGTTTGGCCCATATGCTTGGGCCTACTGGACGATGATGTTCTGTAACTTGATTTTCCCTCAGTTTTTCTGGGTGAAAAAGCTTCGTCGCAGTGTTCCATTCATGTTCGTTGTCTCCATTTTTGTGAACATCGGCATGTGGTTTGAGCGATTTGTGATTACGGTTACATCGCTTCACCGAGATTATCTGCCGAGCTCTTGGGACTATTACACGCCTACATTGGTGGATGTGCTTACGTTTGTTGGCACGTTCGGGCTCTTCTTTACCTTCTTCCTTCTCTTCTTGCGCTTCCTCCCAATAGTGGCTGTGTCAGAAGTGAAAGGTGTTATGCCTCAAGCCGATCCACACTTTTATGACCATGAAGGTGACGGACACGCAGCTGATCATTCAGTTGCTATCGGGTCAAGTCATGACAAAGAATCCAATTAATACGTAACGCCTGGTTACAGGCATTGCATGCAAAAGCAATCATGCTGAATCAACTAACAGAAGTCAAGGCCTCGATGAGCATCTATGAAGCTCAGGAAGAAGAGGTGTATGGCATCCTGGCAGAGTTTTCCAATCCAGGGACACTACTGCACGCTGCACAATCCGTGCGCGAGGCAGGGTACAGCCATTTTGATACCCATAGCCCGTTCCCCATTCACGGAATGGACAAGGCAATGGGTCTCGGCAATTCAATTATTGGGTGGATAACACTCTGTGGTGGAATGGCGGGACTCGCCCTAGCCACCTGGATGCAGTGGTGGATGGGTAAGGTTGACTATGCCATGAACATTAGCGGGAAACCGTTTTTTGCGGTAGAGCCTTCCATTCCAGTTATGTTCGAATTGACGGTGTTGCTCGCTGCGCTCGCAACGGTCGCTGGCATGTTTGCGCTAAACGGGCTTCCCCGTCCGTACAACCCATTGTTTTTCTCAACTGAATTTTTGCGTGTAACCGACGATGCATTTTTTCTGCATGTGGCTGCCAGCGATGAACAGTTTGAAAGCGGGACTACGACTCAGATGCTGCAAGATTTAGGCGCATTGCATATTGAAACCATTCGGGATACCGGAGAAGAGGACTGATCTCAGAGCCATCAACTATGATGAATCGATACACTACATACTCTGGAATGCTTGCTTCTCTTCTGGCAGTCGTCGTTTTGACGGGTTGCCAGGGCACCATTTCTCAGAAAGAACCCATTCATATTAATCCTAATATGGACTGGCAAGAGCGCTTTGAAGCGCAGGAAGCCAATCCATTCTTCGCAGACGGTCGCGCTATGCGAGCGCCAGTGAAGGGAACAGTAGCACGTGGTTTTCTCAAAGAAAACGATGCTCTCTGGACCGGGAAAACGGCTTCTGGATCGTGGGCATCCATTCCAGTTGAAGTCAATTTAGAATTACTTGAGCGTGGACGGGAACGCTACGACATTTTTTGTAGCGTGTGCCACGGTCTGGCCGGTGACGGTCAGGGAATCATTATGACGGGTGGGTATGGATACGTTCCAGCACCAACCTTTCATTCTGAAATGGTGCGTGCTCAGGCAGACGGCTATTTGTACAATGCCTTAACCTATGGAGTGCGTAGCATGCCCGGTTATGGAACACAGATACCAGTTGAGGATCGTTGGGCCATCGTGGCTTATATCCGCGCGCTTCAGCGTAGTCAGAATGCTTCGGCAAGTGACGTCCCTGAAAACGAACGATAAAATTTGATACGAAGTCTGTTCGATTCGGAACAGAAAAACGAGCGAAAGCTGTATGTCAGAGAGCGTAAAAAGAAGTAACCCGCTGATGTGGTTTTTGGATCCACTGACAAGCACAGCCAGTCAGTCAGATCCTGAGTATCGTTACTCATGGTCCAAGATTGCCTGGATGCTTCCATTGGCGATCGGGATCCTTGGCCTTGTGGTCACGGCTATCGGGTGGGCAACCAATTCAGAGCAGTTTTACTATTCCTATCTTATTGGTTGGGCATTTTGCCTTTCCATTACTATTGGAGCGTATTTCTTTGTCGTGATTCAGCATCTGACAAAGGCCCGTTGGAGCGTTGTAATACGCAGAATTCCAGAAGCACTGATCTGGTCTTTTCCTCTTTTGGCGGTCTTAAGTATCCCCATTTTATTGGGTATGCATGATTTGTATCACTGGACACACCATGATCTATTCGATCCTGCCAGTGCAAATTACGATCCCGTTATTGCGGGTAAGGAAGCGTATCTGAATACACCGTTTTTCTTGGCTCGTTTTGCATTCTACTTCCTTTCCTGGACGTGGATTTCCTACAAGCTATACACTCTCAGCGTTCGTCAGGACAATGACCCACATCCTGAAATTGCGCCCAAGCAACGTAAATATGCAGCGATTGGTCTTGCCTTAGGCGCGATCACTACCGCGTTTGCAGCGTTTGATATTTTGATGTCATTGGATCCGCACTGGTTCTCTACCATTTTCGGTATCTACTTCTTTGCGGGCTCATTTATGATCATCATGGCCGTTATGGCTCTGGTTTCCATGATGTTGCAGCGGAAAGGAATGCTGACGGGTTTAATCAAGGTTGACCATTACCAGGACCTCGGTAAGTTTTTGTTCGGGTTTGTCGTGTTTTGGGCCTACATCGGGTTTTCCCAGTACATGTTGATCTGGTACGGCAACCTTCCAGAAGAGACTGTGTTTTACCGACACAGATTGGAGCATGGTTGGGGGACGATGTCAGCGATTCTGTTGATCGGTCACTTCATCATTCCGTTTATCGTGCTGGTTGGCCGTTGGGCCAAAAGAAACCTCGCACTATTTGGTTTCATGTGTATCTATATGCTCGTTATGCATTGGTTCGATTTTTATTGGATCGTTGCACCGGTGCTACATGAACACGTAGCTATGAGCATCTATGATGTAACTGGTGTAATCGGCCTTTTCGGTGTTTATTCTGCCGCATTTATGTACAGACTTAGCCGTCATGCGTTGGTACCCCAACGCGACCCGAGATTGCACAAGTCGCTTTCATTCACCAATACCTGATCGACATTGATGTCGGATAATGATATGTCATCACACGATTTGCATTCCCCTGGTGTTGAACCTGAAGGTGTGAGTCTCCAGGCCATTTTTGGTAGCATTGCTATTTCAGCGGTGCTTGTCGTGATTCTTGTTGCTATTGGAGTCACGCTTTCAGCCCAGAAATTTCAAGAAATCAAGTTGGAGATGACCGAAGCGACAGGTTACCCGGTTTTGAGGGAAAGTAATATGGAAGGTGCAGCTAAGCTTTCGGGCTATTCAAAAGGAATGGATGGTTCATATACCATACCTATTGAACGAGCCATGGAATTGGAAGCTCAAGAGAGTAACCAGTAGATACCAAGACGGAATAGACATTCGTTCTTTTACAAGATATTGCTCGTATATACTGGTTCTGATTTCTTTAGTAGTCAGACCAGTTGGAACGCAGGATTCAGACCTTCCAACGTCCTTGAATGGCGTGGGATTGGATCAACGACTCGGAGAGTCACTTGCGACCGATGTATCACTATTGGATGCCTCGGGAGCGGAAGTGACTATAGACGAGTTGCTTGATGGTGAAACACCTATGGTTTTGAATTTCGTGTATCACGATTGCCCAATGTTGTGCAGCGTGGTGCTAGATTCATTTACCGAAACGCTCAAACAAATGCCTTGGACACCAGGGGATAAGTTTGAAGTGTTAACGGTTAGTTTCTCGGCGAAAGAGACCCCGGAAATGGCAGCTACTGCCAAAGATCGGATTCTCAAGAAACTGGGAAGACCTGAAGCTGCTGCGGGCTGGCACTTTTTGACAGGCTCAGAAGAGAGTATTTCCTCTCTAACCGAATCTGTCGGATTCAAATTCAAATGGGTAGAGTCTGCCCAAGAATTTGCTCATCCATCGGCACTGATTTTTGTCAGTGGCGAGGGTGTGATAACTAGATATATAAATGGAGTCAATTACCCGGCAGCTGATGTTCGTCGGGCAATTGTGGAAGCATCGGAAGGAAAAGTCGGATCCGCGTTGGATCAGGTACTTCTCTATTGTTACCGATACGACCCCGACTCCAATTCATATGTGTTACATGCTACTAATCTGATGAAGATCGGTGGCTTGTTTACCTTAATCGTGATTGGTTTAGGATTGTTTGTTTTCTGGCGACGTGAACGTAGTCGGCAAAATCAGGCAGTGGTTTAAACCTGATCATATTTTTTGAACAAGAGACAAAGAAAGTAATCCAACATGGGCGATAACGGATCAGTCTGGTTGCCAGATGCCATGTCGACGCTCGCTGGAGAAGTCGACGCCCTGTTCTGGTTCGTTTTCTGGACCAGTACGATCATTTTTGCCATGGTAATTGTGGCGAAGTTGTACTTCGTATTCCGGTACAAGAGAACAGACGACAAGTATGTGCCGTCACCGGTACATGAAAGCCAGGCTCTCGAAGCTGCATGGATCGTTTTACCGACCATCCTGACGCTGATTGTTTTCACGTGGGGTTTCGACCTCTTCGTGAAGATGAGTACGCCTCCACCAGATTCCTACGAAATCACCGTTCGAGGAAAACAGTGGGCATGGGAGTTTGAGTATGCGGAAGGCGCACTGTCTTTCAGCGAGATGTACGTACCTGTCGGACGCCCAGTTAAGCTCATTATGAGCAGTACGGACGTGTTGCACAGCTTCTTTATTCCGGAATTTCGGATAAAGCATGATGTGCTTCCGAATCGATATACATCAGTATGGTTTGAGGCAACCCAAGCGGGGCGGTACCAGATCTACTGTACAGAATATTGTGGAACGGAACACTCCGGTATGTTAGCTGAGGTAGTCGTGGTTTCTGAGGAAGACTTTGCTTCTTGGATTCTTGAGCAGAGTCAAGATCTTCCTCCAGCAGAATTGGGCGAGCAGTTGTTTGCTCAGTGTGCTGCCTGCCACGCCATTGATGGTTCAGTGAAAATCGGACCACCTTTGAACGGCCTCTACGGTACTCAAAGAGCTTTGGCTGATGGTTCAACGGTTACGGCCGATGAAGATTACCTCAAAGAGTCGATTTTGAATCCAGCGGCAAAAATTGCTGCAGGATACCAGCCCATTATGCCTGCAGGATATTCAGGCATGTCGGCTAAACAGATTGATGGCCTAGTTGCCTACATCAAGTCACTTGAATAGTCCTTCGGACTCTCACAGTTTTAGATTTATACCTCTATCAATATGACTGAATCTGCTTCTGGCACGGTCAATTACCTGAACCACGCGAAAGGCTTCAAGTCGTGGGCGCTAACGCTTGATCACAAGCGTATTGGTCTCATGTATTTGGTTGCCGTATCACTTGCGTTCCTGGCTGGTGGCGTTCTCGCCATGCTAGTCAGAATCGAATTGTTGACTCCGGGTGAGACCATCATGGGTGCTGATGCTTACAATCAAGCATTCACGTTGCACGCGGTGTTGATGATATTCACGTTCATCATTCCTGCTATTCCGGCCGTTATGGGTAATTTTGCGTTACCCATCCAGCTTGGAGCTAAGGATGTTGCCTTCCCTAGGCTGAACCTGGCTAGCTTTTACATCTACCTGATTGGTGCTGTGATCGCTCTAGGTGCATTGGTTGTGGGTCGAGTTGACGGTGGATGGACGTTTTACACTCCGTACTCAACGAGCATCGGAGACGGTATCCTCTTTGTGACAGCTGGTATCTTTGTGATGGGTTTCTCATCCATTCTGACCGGTTTGAACTTTATTGTTACCGTCCACAAAATGCGCGCACCGGGATTAACATGGAATAGACTTCCATTGTTTATCTGGTCTATCTATGCAACGTCTATCGTTCAGGTATTAGCCACTCCGGTTATCGGTATTACTGTTTTACTCCTGTTCTTGGAGAAAGCCCTACTTATCGGGATTTTCGACCCTGCACTGGGCGGTGATCCCGTTCTGTTCCAGCACTTCTTCTGGTTCTACTCGCATCCGGCAGTGTATATCATGATTCTGCCTGCGTTCGGAGTCATTTCCGATCTCATGGGTACGTTCTCGCGTCATCAGGTTTCTGGATATAAATTTGTGGCCTTGTCCTCTGTGGCGATTGCCTTCCTAGGCTTCCTTGTTTGGGGGCATCACATGTTCGTATCGGGACAGTCGGCGATCTCATCGGTAATTTTCTCTCTGATCACGTATCTGATTGGGATTCCAACGGGCGTGAAAGTGATAAACTGGGTCTCCACGATGTACAAGGGATCGGTGCAATTGAAGTCACCAATGCTGTATGCCATCATGTTCTTGTTCACCTTTTCGATAGGTGGATTTACTGGAATTATGTTGGGCGTTTTGGCGATCGATATTCATCTCCATGACACGTATTTCGTCGTCGCCCACTTTCATTATGTCATGATGGGTGGAAACGTCATCGCGGCTCTTGGAGGTTTGCACTACTGGTGGCCTAAGATGACGGGTAAGCTGTACAACGAAATGTTGGCTAAAGTAGCAGCTGTATTGGTCTTTATCGGTTTCAACCTGACCTTTTTCCCTCAGTTCATTATGGGAGCACAGGGAATGCCGAGGCGCTACTACGACTATCTACCGGAATTTCAGGGATACCACCAATTGTCGACCTATGGTTCATGGGTTCTGGGCGTCGGGTTCTTGCTCATCGCTTATTACCTGATTGCTTCTCTCTTCAAAGGAAAGAAAGCAGGTCTTAATCCATGGGGAGCGCTCACGCTGGAATGGACGCACACGACTACACCTCCGGATCACCACAATTTCCACGAAACACCAGTAGTCACAAGGGGAGCATACGACTTCCATCTGGCAACGGAGCTGTTTCAGGGAGATGGGGAAGTTACAGAGCTAAAGAACCACTAGGCTATTCAGACTAACCGGGCCCGGCAATCATTGATTGCTATAAGGCTCTGAATCAACCATTTGATTATGGATAATGCGAGCACAGATCGACCGGCACACCTTAAGCACTATTTTGTGTCGTCCGATCAGCAGTTTGATGCTGCTAAAATGGGAATGTGGCTGTTTTTAGTAACAGAAATTCTTCTTTTCAGCGGGATGTTTGTGGCATATACAGTGTTCCGGGTCTGGTATCCGGAAGTGTTTGCTCATTCGGCAGAATTGCTAGACTGGAAGTTGGGTGGGTTGAATACCATCGTTCTCTTGGCTTCTTCTTTCACCGTGGCTCTTGGAATTCACTATGCGCAGAAAGATAATCAGAAAGGGTTGGTCCTCAATCTGATATTGACGTTTGTGTTTGCGTGTACTTTCCTAGTTGTCAAGTATTTCGAATACACTAGCAAGTTTGAGCATGGTGTTTTTCCAGGTGCTGCGTTCGATCCGCATGGTGTGTCCCACGGAGTTGATTACGCGTTATACAACATTCCCTTTGCCGCACAGTTTTTCTCCATCTATTTCGTGATGACCGGTATCCACGGGTTTCACGTACTAGTAGGAATGGGGTTGTTCATTTGGATCACCAGAAAAGCGATTCGTGGCGACTTCTCTAGTGAATATTACACGCCGGTTGAGAATTGCGGATTATACTGGCATCTGGTGGATATCATTTGGATTTTCCTCTTTCCGCTCCTGTATCTGATTTAGGCTGAACCCGTCCATTCTATTTTGGACTCTATACCTCTTTCTACGATGTCACAAGGCCATCATATTACTTCGATCAAGACGCTTTCCATCGTCATTGGGGCGCTTGTTATTCTGACCGGCTTAACGGTCTTTACCTCCAGATTCGATCTGGGTGTCTTTACCGTACCACTGGCTCTGGCGATTGCTACGACTAAAGCTGCTCTTGTGGTTACTATTTTTATGGCTCTTAGATGGGACAATAAAATAAATGCCGCCATTTTTGGGATAGGCATTCTATTCGTTATTGTCTTTATCTCTTTCGTTTTATTTGATACCGCCTTTAGGGGCGATCTGCCTAATACGACAAAAGGTACCATCATGGAAATGGAAGCATCTGAGGCTGAAATGCAAAGTAGGGAGCCAGATGCTTCTACCCGTCAGTTCAACCGAACTCCGGAATAGAACACGCGATTGATTTTCAGGTATGAAAGGGTGGGTCCGGCAAAGCCGGACCCACCCTTTTTGTTTTTAGCGCCCGCGCGTAACTGTTTGCAGACCTAAAACGTCTTACCTGAAATGCCGTTTAACTCTTTTCTATGCTACAGACCTTTTTCATAGTGATTGGCGCATCAGCTTCTCTTTTTCTGATGTTCTGGATACTGGCGATCACCCTCCAGTATTTCTATCCGGATACACCTATTCCGCGAGGAAGAGATGCGGACTTGAAAAGACGGCTCAGAATGAAAGCGGGGGGCTCAACAAACGTTCATTTTGAAGATATCCGAACGTTGGAGCGCGATCGCGTCCATTCAGATGGTTCAGACGAACCCTATCAATACGACGAAGGGATGTCTACGGGCTGGCCCGAATCTTGGTGGGATGATCTAGATAGCCGAAAGAACTAATCGTTCTTAAGGGTATCGATATGCTTGTTCAGGTATTCAGCGAGGGTTTCGTGTGCAGCCGATAGGGATTTGCGGAAGTTCTTATCCTCTATACCCATATGTCCAGATACGACCTTCA
>DKOG01000150.1 GCA_002469915.1 Bacteroidetes bacterium UBA7368 | reverse complement strand
TGGCCTATGGAGGTTCACAGCGCCCGCCGTTTTCACAATTTTACATCATTTCATTCATTTGTAGACGCTCCATGATACATGCTGATGCATCACATCACAGAGTTGTCGTTGTCGGGGCTGGGTTTTCCGGCCTTGCATCGGCGATCACGCTAGCCCAACAGGGACATGATGTCACTGTGGTTGAAAAACACGCCATAGCGGGTGGGCGCGCAAGAGTCTTTGAAGCAGACGGATACCGTTTCGATATGGGCCCTAGCTGGTATTGGATGCCCGACGTCATTGAGACCTTTTTTCAATCAGCTGGCACTTCTGTCTCAGAACATTTTGATTTGATTCGTCTAGATCCCTCCTATCGGGTATGGTATGCGGACGGCCCCGTAAACGTACCTGCGGGGCTAGAAGCCGTTCGCGACCTGTTTGAGGAAATGGAACCGGGGAGTTCACGGTCATTCGATGCATTTATGAAGGAAGCTCGGGAAAAATACGAGCTTGGTATGGACGAATATGTGTGGAAGACGGGACATAGTGTCTCAGAATTCGCCAATCCGATGAACGTGGTACGCTCCTTCGGCCTTTCCATGTTTGGATCTCTTAGCCGACATGTAAAGGCCTTCTTTTCATCTGAAAGGATCCAGCAGCTACTGGAATTCCCCGTTCTGTTTCTGGGATCTCGAGCAGCTCAGTCCCCGGCTCTATACAGCCTGATGAATCATGCTGATATTGCTCTTGGAACGTGGTACCCGGTCGGAGGCATGTACGAGCTAGTTCGTGCGCTTGAAAAAATCGCCACCACCTCTGGGGTCAAGTTCCAATTCGACACTGAGGTGCTAGAGATAATGGACGATGGCCGAAAAGTTACCAACGTCCGAACATCTGCTGGTACGATGGAATGTGACTCAGTCATTGCAGCCGCAGATTACAATTTTGTCGAACAACAGCTATTGCATCCAAAGTGGAGACGCTATTCAGCCGAATATTGGGATAGCCGACAAATGTCACCAGGCGCCTTGATCTACTATTTAGGTCTGGATACCCGTGTCCCCGAATTGGAACACCATAACCTATACTTTGACGTTCCTTTTAATGCGCATGCCGATAAGATCTATTCCGAGCCGGGATGGCCGGAAGAGCCGTTGTTCTACGCAGCAGCCCCGTCAAAAACAGATGATAACGTTGCCCCAGAGGGACATGAAAACTTATTCATCCTAGTACCTCTCGCTGCTGGGCTAGCAGATAATCGAGAAGCCCAAGACGACATTTGGGAAAATATCTTAGACCGTCTTTCCGAAACGTCAGGCATCCCTATTCGCGATCATATCGTGTACCGTAGAGAGTACACACACGCCAATTTTGAGGTAGACTACAACGCATTTAAAGGCAATGCATACGGTCTTGCCAATACACTAAACCAAACCGCCTTTCTGAAACCTAAAATGAGGTCTAAGTTACCCGGACTGTTCTTTGCCGGGCAGCTGACCACTCCGGGGCCTGGCGTTCCCCCTTCCTTAATTAGTGGATCTGTCGCCGCGCGAGAAGCAAATGAATGGTTAACCTCACTTCCTAAACGTAAGGAGGCGGCATCATCGTGAAAAAACGAAATGAACGTCTAGATCTCTACGGAGATGCCTGCTTGGAGATGAGTAAGAGTGTCACACACTTGTATTCTACCTCATTTTCGAAGGCTATAAAGGGCTTAGGAAGTGATATTCGCGATGCCGTCTATGCGATTTATGGATTTGTGCGCCTTGTGGATGAAGTGGTGGACTCCTTCCACGGATACGACCAACGTCTCATGTTTGATGACCTAAAACAACAAACAGAACAGGCGCTAGCAACACAATTCAGTACCAACCCAATACTACACGCTTTCCAAAAGTCGTATCACGATTTCGGAATTGAAAAGAGCTATGTGGACGCGTTCATGCACAGCATGGAACGCGATCTTAGTCAGACGGAATACGATGAATCCGGATACGCAGAGTATATCAAGGGATCAGCGGAAGTTGTGGGACTCATGTGCCTAAAAGTATTTGTGCGAGGCGACCAATCTCAATTTGAGCGTCTGAAGCCCGCAGCCATTCGCTTAGGGGCAGCCTTTCAAAAAGTAAACTTCTTGCGCGACATCAGAGAGGATTTCGAACAACTTGGACGCACGTATTTCCCAGGCACTACTATTTCCGAGATGAACGCAGAAGCCAAGCAGCAAATTGAACTAGACATTGAGAGCGACCTAGCCGAAGCGTACAAGGGTATTGTCCAATTACCGAAAGATGCTCGTTTTGGCGTGTACCTAGCCTACCGCTATTACAAAAAGCTGCTGATAGAAATAAAAAAAGCCCCGAGCTCTCAACTCCTTAAACAGCGAATCCGTGTAGCCGACTCGCGCAAAGCGCTGCTATGGGCCTCTAGTTATGCACGGCACCAATTCAACCTAGTTTGAGAACCTTGTTTTATGATTGTAGAATCAATAGATAACGTAGTCCTTGTGGACGAATCTGACAACGATGTTGGAGTGATGGAAAAGCTGGAGGCTCACCAGTTGGGTCTGCTGCATCGCGCATTTTCTGCGTTTGTATTTAATTCAGAAGGCCAAATGCTCCTTCAGCAACGTGCATTTTCCAAGTACCATAGCATGGGATTATGGTCGAATGCATGCTGTAGTCATCCGAGAGTAGGAGAATCCTTGCCATCGGCGGCCAAGAGAAGAATGCAAGAGGAAATGGGATTTGAATGTGACGTTGAAAAAGCATTCGATTTTATTTACCGGGCACCTTTGGAGAATGATCTTACAGAACATGAATTGGATCATGTATTAATTGGTCAATCGGATTGCATCCCCAATCCGGTTGCCTCGGAGGTAGCCTCTTGGCGCTATGCTTCGATTAACGATATTCGAACAGAAATCAAAAACAATCCGGGCCAGTTCACCGTTTGGTTCAAACTCTGCTTTGAACAAGTTGCGACACACATTTCACAGAAAGACCCTTTAGCATAGCATGGACATCTTTGTCAATTTCCTGATCGTTGTGGGTACGTTTATAGTTATGGAAGGCGTTGCCTGGGCCGCCCACAAATACGTAATGCATGGTTTCATGTGGTGGTTTCACGAGGACCACCACGTCAGGGACGATCACTTTTTCGAAAAAAACGATGCCTTTTTCCTGATTTTTGCCATCCCTTCTGCCTATTTCTTTATTACGGGGACGTTGAATGGCGATTTCCGTATCTGGATTGGACTCGGCATTCTGCTTTACGGAATCTGTTACTTAGTGGTGCATGATGTCTTTATCCACCAGCGGTTCAAGCTATTGCGACGCACAGACAACAGATACCTTAAAACAATCCGTAAGGCACATCTCCTGCATCACAAGCACCTAGGGCCAGAAGACGGTGAGTGCTTTGGCATGTTGTGGCCTCCTTTTCATGTTTGGATGACGCAGGATAAAAAGAAGCCTGCTCAGAAGACCCAATGAGCGCAGCATACCTGCTTATCAATCTGGGAGTCATCTCCGTACCTCTTTTATTCTCTTGGCATCCCAAATGGTCATTTGCCAAGTCATGGGGCGCGTTTTGGCCGGCTTGTATTCTTGTGCTCATCCCGTTTATTGCGTGGGATGTTTGGTTCACAGATAGTGGGTTTTGGGGGTTTAACCCGGACTATTTGCTAGGACCGGCGCTCTGGGGGCTTCCCATCGAAGAGTGGCTGTTTTTCATCTGCATTCCCTACTCGTGCGTATTTACGTATTTCGTATTGTCGCGCAATGGGGCTCAGAGCGGTCCTTTCCACAAGGCCATCCTTTGGATACTACTCATCCTGGTTAGTGCTACCGTCTTATTGAACGGGGATGGAATGTACACGCTAGTAACGGGCATTGGAGCGATCCTATTCATTCTTTGGCTCATGGTCCAAGGCCCAACTTGGTTACCCGCCTTTTTCAAAAGCCTCCTCATTCTGATCATTCCCTTTGTGCTTACCAATGGCATATTGACGGGAATTCAATTCTGGACGTATCCACTATTGAATTCAGACCCCGCATCCATAGCGGATTCCATTGTGTGGTACAACAACACAGAAAATCTAGGAATACGACTTTTCTCGATCCCTCTGGACGATTTTTACTATGCCTTCCTCCTCATTGGACTGAATATCACCCTCTTTGAAGGCTTCAGATCCAAAACCAGGGCGCTGAGCCAGAGCTAGCGGTGTCAGTCGAAATACGTGTCGATTACCCACTGTGGCTGCCACCGATCGGGACTTCGCACTATGTTGCTGTAATCAAACACCTCTGAATCCAGCGAGTCTACGTAAAGCGGGTGCGGGTCATCGAATTCAACATGGTAAACCTCCATGCGAGCACGGAGACGGTCGGCATGACTTGAAAACGTGGGGTCTCCTGAAAGATCGTTCATTTCAAGTGGGTCACTCTGGAGGTCAAACAATTGCTCACGATCTAACCTTGGGTAGCGGATCAGTTTCCAGCGTTCGTCTCTCACACTTCGGTGGAGATCTTCGTAGGTGGTGTAGATCTCATTGCGAATGGATTCTTGCTGGCCCTGTAGCAGTCCAATCAAACTTTCACCATCTACGCCATCGGGGACCTCAAAACCCGTGAACTCTGCTAAGGTGGGCAGCAGATCGTATAGCATAACAAAAGCATCTGTCTCTCCCCTTGGTATGCCTGGACCTGAGATGATCAAGGGTACGCGATTACTGTGTTCATAGAGGCTCTGCTTGCCGAGCAATCCATGACTTCCCATGGCCAGCCCATTGTCAGAAGAGAAAATAATGATAGTGTCATCGCGCAACCCATTCACGTCCAGCGCACCTAGGATGTCTCCAATGCGCGTGTCCATATGATCGATTAGCCCATAGTACTCGGTTAGCTGACTCCGAATTACTTCAGGCTCGCGCGGCCATCCTGCTAGCTTTTCGTCACGCCCGGTCATCCATCCATTGTGGAAGGGATGGACTGGGAGGAAATTGTCCGGTAATGGAGCATAGTTCTCCTCCTCACGCATGAATTCGGGTTTGGGCGTGCGAGGGTCGTGAGGCACAGAAAACGAGACATAAGCTAGAAAAGGAGCCGAGGTATCTGCTTGGGCATAATCTTCAATGAAGTCGATGGCGGCATCGGCGAATAAATCCGTAGAAAACCCTCGATTTTCTTTCTCAGAGAACTCACCCTCTGAGTTCATCTGTTGGATGTCCAAAGCAAAATGATTAGCCATCCCGCTGAAAAGGATGTTTCGACTCTGTGTAAAGCTGCGAGCAAAGGACTCACGACTTTGATGCCACTTGCCGGTTCCAAACGTGATGTACCCATCGTCAGCCATTCGCTCAGGAAACGTGGCTACCGAATCTAGTTGGTCATACACGTGATAGAGACTGCGTCCGCTCATTAGCATTGCGCGGCTGGGCATGCAGACGGCTCCATGAATAGAGCCCATGATATGAGCCTCTCGAAAGTTAAATCCACTTTCAGACAACTTGTCTAATTCGGGTGTTTTAACGAAATCGTTTCCGTACGCGCCGATTGCATCGGCGCGCTGATCGTCCGAAAAGAGAAATAGAATATTGGGCCGTTCCGGAATCGATTCGGACGAACATCCTGCCATAAAAACTGCTAGAAACAGCGCGAGAAGCAGGTTAAAAGAAGGACAAGATGCTTTGATAATGAGGCCTCTTTGCTTTGGACTTCAGGCAAACCTATTGCCGAAGATAGGCGGATCGCCCTCCAAATGCTGATGCCAGGTGTACGACAGTAGGCGTGGGCGAAGCACAAAAACAAACAAAGCCAGATCCAGAGCCAAAAGCATAAACGAACGAAAGCCTCAATACATAACCCCATTAAGGCGATGTATTAAGGCTTCCAAAACAATGAGATACTGATTAAATCAGTCTTCGTCTTTGAACATATTTCCGATAAACCCAGCTACAATCGCGATAGCAACCAAAATCCCGACTACGAGAACAGTACTCGGTTCTGCAACCAAAGAAGCAGTCAGTGGAAGCGCGGGGGTTGCAACCATTACAAAAGCCCAGCCGATAATACTTTTATTCTGAAAAGCCATGATGTCCTTATTAAGTGGATTCGATTGGAAAATAAGAAGACTTGGCGGGTATCATACCGCTTGAATGATGAAGTTTTGAGTATTCAAGTAAAGGATTGTGGTTACTAGCAGTTGATTATCACTGTACGAATTCAGATTCTGGGTACAATCTTACCCCACGCCCTTGACTACCCTTCATACATCTACCCGACTAGAATCACTTGACGCCTTGCGCGGACTAACCATCGCCGGCATGTTGCTTGTCAACAATCCCGGCTCCTGGAGCCACATTTATTGGCCGTTGGAGCATGCGGCGTGGAACGGATGGACATTCACTGATCTAGTCTTTCCCTTTTTCCTTTTTATGGTGGGCGTCTCCATGATGTTCTCCTTTCCGAGGCGCTTGGCAAGAGGTGACTCCAAACGTGCGCTGTTTACACACGTGGTGCGTAGATCCGCAGCCCTAATGCTTTTGGGATGGTGGGGCTCCGTGTGGTGGCGCATGTTCTGGACCGGAGGCGGACTGAACGATGTGGCAGCCATTGTACTGCGGGTGGGCTTCACCGGGCTGATACTGGGCGCCGTAGTCCTTCTCGCGGGCACAGAAAGGACTCGAATCTGGAAATGGATCTTTATTGGAGGGGCTAGTCTTTTTGCAGTTGGAAGCGTACTTCTAGGCTTTGAGGACACGGTGTGGTCGGGTATCACTCATATCAGAATACCAGGCGTGCTCGTTCGAATCGCATGGTGCTACCTGCTTGCATCCAGCATTTACTTCCTGACACCAGATCGCAATGCGCTCATCAAGTGGACCATAGGACTTCTGGGCGGTTATGCCCTTTGGATGATGTTCGTACCCATCCCAGGGTTTGGAATGCCAGACTTGAGTCGCGGATTTCCTACCGGAGATACACCCGTCGGCGAATTATTCTCCAATTGGGCCTTTTTCCTCGACTATCACATCTTGGGTTCCCATACGTGGTCTGTTCGACAGCTACAGGATGCAAGCGGCCAGCTGATTTGGTCGTTCGATCCAGAAGGAATCATCAGTACCATTTCTGCAACCTGCTCAGTGCTTCTTGGCATGTTAACCGGACAGTGGTTAACGCGAGAAGACCGAAATCCCTCAGAGAAACTAAATGGCCTTTTTGTAGCGGCTGGCTGGCTCATGATCCTAGGCCTCTTGTTCAGTATCTGGATGCCCATCAATAAGAGAATCTGGACAAGCTCCTACACCATTTTTACAGCTGGAATGGCACTAGCTACCCTGGGCGTTCTCTATCATGCGATCGATATGAGAGGCTGGAAAAAGTGGGCCTACCCCCTGCTCGCGTACGGACGAAATGCAATTTTCTCCTTTGTAGCCTCTGGAATGATGGCTACAGCCATGATCCGCATCAGAATGGCGGACGGTACCACGCTCAAAACGATGATCTATGAAGCCATGCCAGGTACGCCTGAGATGGCCTCATTCATTTTCGGTATCTCCTTCGTAACCCTATGGGCGACAATCGCCTGGTTACTGGATAAAAACAAAATCTATTTCAAGATCTGATTTAGATCAGCACAGGCTCCTCGTTCATTTTAGCCACCGCAATATCTCGCATTTTAAACTTCTGGATCTTACCCGTGACCGTCATCGGATAGTCCTCTCTATCGACAAACCAGATGTGTCTCGGAATTTTGAAATGGGCTAGATGCCCTTTACAAAAGTCCTTGATTTCTTCTACGCTAATATGGTCTCCATCGTGGGGGACGACCCAAGCCATTACGTCTTCGCCCAGTCGTTCATCTGGAATCCCGAATACGGCTACTTCGGCTATTTTCGGATGAGTAAACAAAAAATCTTCCAGTTCGCGGGGATAAATATTCTCGCCGCCCCGAATGACCATGTCTTTTAATCGACCCGTAATTTTGACATATCCGTCCGAATCCATCGTGCCCAAATCACCGGAGTGCAACCAGCCGCTTTCGTCGATCGCCTGCCTAGTGGCTTCTTCGTTGTTGTAGTAGCCTTTCATTACGTGATAGCCTCGGAAGCAGATCTCTCCTACCTCTCCAAAAGGCATCGTCACACCCAAACCTGGATCTACAATCTTGACTTCGGTATGCGGGACGTTGGTACCGATAGAATTCACGCGCCGATCAAACGTATCGTCTTTTTTAGTCAGATGAGCCAGTGGAGACGATTCTGTTTGCCCGTATCCGATCAGAATCTCCCGATCGTGCATCTCATTCATTACCCGCTCCAAAAGGACAGGAGGACAGGGCGCGCCCGCCATTATTCCTGTTCGCAGGCTGTTGAGGTCGAAATTGTGGAAATCCTTGTGCTCCAGCTCTGCCACAAACATCGTGGGTACGCCATGAACGGCGGTGCATTTTTCAGACTCAATTGCGAATAGCACTTCCTCAGGGCGGAAATACTCCCCAGGGATGACGACCGTAGCTCCAACTGAAAAACACATCAGATTGGAGACGACCATTCCAAAGCAGTGGTAAAACGGAATAGGTACAGCCAACTTATCCCACCGGGTAAACTTCATGGCCTTGGCGGCAGCCAAGGCGTTATTGAGCAAGTTATGATGGGTGAGAACGACTCCTTTTGGAAATCCCGTAGTGCCAGATGTGTACTGAATATTGATGGGATCATCGACCTCAAGCGTATCGGTCACCGCATCTAGCTCGGCATCTGTGACGGAGCGACCTGCATCCATCACCTCATTCCACAATGTGTATCCTGGCAAGGGTCTTTCAGTGTTTTCGGCATCTCGCGGGTCAAAGACCACAACTCTACGCAAGTTGGAAAACGCAGCACTCGAAAGAGCGCCCGGCGCGGTATGCGCTAGTTCAGGGATCAGATCCGAAGTCATCTTGACGTACTCACTCGTTTTAAACTTCGGAATGAGAAATAGACCATCCAGTTCAGACTGCTCAATGGCGTAAGCCAGCTCACGAGGCTTATAAGCCGGGTTAATATTGACTAGGACGACGCCGATTCGCGCAGTCGCAAGTTGCATTAAAATCCATTCTGTATGGTTGGTTGACCATATACCGACGCGGGAGCCTTTATGGAATCCGATAGCAAGAAGTCCTTTGGCGAGGTCGTCCGTTTTCTGGGCAAGCTCGGAATAGGTCAGACGATCATTCTGATGAATAGAAACGAGGGCTTCGCGGCCACCGTGTTGTTGGATAATCGAATTCAGATGTTCGGGAATAGTGACGCCCAACAGGGGTGTTTTTCCGCCTCGATGCCAGTAACTTTTCACGATGCGCCTCGTCTTGAGTGGGTTCATTTCAGGCCCTCTTGAGAGGCCTAATTTTCACCTGAAGAGTACGCTGGAATGGGTCTCATACGAGGCGGGGAAACCCTTACGCACATGCAGGGATTCCTCACAACTCGACGCTATTCACCGGCTCGTGTTGCTCACTAGGACGCTTTACGAAATACGAAGCGAAGGACAAGTAGCGCTCCTAGAATGGACGCATAGATGATGGGTTCAACGGCATCCACTTTGACCAACCAGTAGAAATGAAGAACACCTAAGAGAGCGATTGGATAGACCAATTTATGCAGCACGTTCCACCGCTTTCCA
>DKOG01000001.1 GCA_002469915.1 Bacteroidetes bacterium UBA7368 | reverse complement strand
TGACTTTCAGCCATAAAGAGAAAGTGGCATCGAGGTGGTTGCAAATTGGCTAGACGTGATAAATCGTGTAGCACCGAGTGTCGATAATTGATCTGTTCAATCGGATCGTGTTAAGGATTTAGTAGAACATATCAAGGTGCGTTATTCCTCTGAAAATATGCCCATTTATGGGGCTCACGTCGGGAGAGGTTTGACTTTAACTTTCCAGCATTTTGATTCGCTGGAAATAAGAGAGAGGATAAATTCTTTAATACGACGAAGCAGCACACGTTGACTATAAGTGAACTTTTTGTGGGTGTATCGACAAGAAAACGTCCCATTCCTTATTCTTAGAGAATGCGGAATGCTGACGATAAAACCGAGCAAATTATTGCGGCCTTTGACGAAGGCTTGAGCGTCGCGGAGATTTCCGCTGCGTTTGGAATTTCCTCGGACGCCATCCATTCCCGTCTCGAACGAGCTGGTATTGCATCAAAACATCAGGAGCGTCTCTCCAAAGAGGAGCAAGAAAAAGTTAATCGCGAACGTATTATTGCGATGGTGCGCAAGGGTTTTCGAACAACCACCATTGCTACGATGACGGGTATGTCGCTGCCCAAAGTTAGGGGCCTTGTCAAAAAGTCCTATATCATTACGCAGGACCATGGTGGAAATGAGGTGCTCATTCCGAGGCATGAAAAAAACCGAATTGAGCGCCCCCGCAACAAGTGGTGGCTATTTCGGCAGCGCAGATCTTGAATCACTCAAAAAGTGATGTAAGGACGTCCTTATCGATATCGTGCCCGCCTTCATAGAGAAGGGTACGAAAAGAGCACTGATGGTCTCGAAGGGCTTCTTCGGCTTTTATGAGTCGATCTTCTGTCATGATCTTGTCGTTCGAGCCGGCAACGAGTACAATTTCTGGCACATCCGCTAACACATTCCATTCGTCGTCTGAATGATCATGAGCGGGGTCCGCTCCCCATAAAATGATTCGATCAGGCGCGACACCATCGTTTCCGATCCAACGGCTGGCTGTTGGGCAACCTTGGGAAAACCCAAGGACTGTAATGACTACATCGGCTGGCACATCCTCTAGAATACCCTGTATGAGGTCGTCCAAGTAAAGCACATAGTCCATGATTTCGAATTCTCGTTCTTCGTACGTCATCCAAGTCGCACCTACGACGCGGTGACGATGGCTGGTGTAGAATCGAGAAAGGGCTTCAGGACAAACGATTAGGCGCTCTTCAGTGGCGAGAGGCAACAAGGATTCCGCAAATACGGGTGCGAGTTGGCCGTACCCATGTAGCGCTACGACAACTTCTTTTATTTGATCAGAAGGGACGCCAATTCTTGAAAACCGAGTGGTTTTCGGGGCGACGAAGGGGAACGTTTCAATCTTCAAATCCAATCTCCTAGTCCGAGCGCTGGAAGCACCTGATCTGGTTGGGAGACAACTTTGAAGAACTCTTCGGTAGGCTCATTTGAAAACCCTTCTAGGGTCATTTTGTCAAAAAAGGCCAGCATCTCATCATAGAAACCGTCCGTATTTAGCAAAACGATTTCCTTGTCATGATATCCCAGTTTACGAAGCGTTAACACTTCTAGGAATTCTTCTAGCGTGCCGTATCCACCGGCTAAAGCCACATATGCGTCACTTCTTTCGTACATAATCCGTTTCCGTTCGCGCATAGTCTCGGTCAAGATAAGCTCGTCGGAGGCCTCGTAGGCCCGGCCTTCAATACTCTTGAGTCGTTTAGGTATGACACCTACGACGCGTCCACCTTTGTCGTGCACTGCTCGAGCCATGACTCCCATGAGTCCGACGCTACCTCCTCCATTAACCAATTGAATATGACACCGGGCAAACTCAGCCCCCAGTTGCTCAGCCGCATCCGTAAAGATGGGGCGGATGACATTGCTCGAAGAACAATAAACGGTAACGGATCGGTAAGAGGCCATATGCTTATTAGCCTTCGTGGAAGGCGAAAGAAGAGTAGGTATTCTCTGCGGTTTTCAACCAGCTATTCGAGGCACGCCTCCACGCGTCGTAGCTTTCATAGAGCTTTCGATAAGCTGGATCAGATGCGGCCTCGGCAGAAAGTAAATCGAATGTGATTGCACGTGCCCGATTCATGATTTCGTCAGAAAATGGACGCATAGTAACCCCTTTTTCTCCAATCAGGCGCTGCATGGCAGATGGGTTTTTCGCATCATAGCTGGCCATCATACCCACGTTCGCTTCAGCCGCTGCCGCTTCTAAAGCGGCTTTATACCCGCTAGGAAGCTTATTCCACGCATCTACGTTGATGTAAAACGAAAGGTTGGGTCCCGGCTCCCACCATCCTGGGTAGTAATAATTTTTGGCAATCTGGTGAAATCCTAGCTTCTCATCGTCATAGGGAGAAGCCCATTCTGCTGCGTCAATCACGCCCCGCTCAAGAGCTGGATATATTTCGCCACCGGCCAACACCTGCACATTTACGCCGAGTTCAGACATTACCGCACCCCCAAATCCAGGTATGCGCATTTTTAGTCCTCGAAACTCTGCCAATGATCCCACCTGCTCCCTGAACCATCCCCCCATCTGCACTCCGGTATTACCGCCAGGCAAATTGATGATATTAAAGTCAGCAAACATGCTGCGGGTAAGATCCTTTCCTTCACCATGATAAAACCAGGCATTGAACTGTCTGGCAGTTAGGCCGAATGGAACCGTGCAATCAAATGCAAGGGCTGGGTTCAGCCCCGTGAAGTAATAGCTTGCGGAATGGCCCATTTGGACCGTGCCTTTCTGAACCGTTTCCAGAACCTGATTGTAGGGTACCAATTCATTGGCAGGAAATACGCGAATCGTAAACTTGCCGTTGGTCAATTCGGAAACCCGATTAGCCAGTACTTCGGCTGCTCCGTAAATGGTATCCAGAGAACGTGGGTAGCTGGACGTTAATCGCCAGTTAACACGTGGATTCGTCTGAACCGCAGCGGCTCCCCCTTCAGTATCTCCTGAAGCACATCCGGTGATTAAAGCCCCACCAGCAGTGGCAAGAGAGGCATTTTTGACAAATTGACGACGTTTCATGCGGCTTGCAGTTAGTGGATATCAGTAAGATAGGAAAACGGTCGTTATGGGTGATGGTTACCCTCTCGGCCTGAGTGGACGCATTACAATTTCGGAGATCAAATAGTTATCCGGCGTTTCCAGAACGTGGACTAGCGTAGAACTCATTTGTGCCGGAGTCATGGGGTTGGGACTTATAGACATACCCGCCTCATCAAAGAATTCGGTCTGGATGGATCCTGGAAATAGGCAGGTTACTTTGATTCCATCATTTCGAACCTCTTTAAATAGGGCATCACTGTATCCTTTGAGTCCAAATTTAGTCACGTTGTAGGCGCTGATATTGGGGTTTCCCATAAGACCGGCGACCGACGAGATGTTAACAATATGTCCTCCAAATCCGCCGTTGGCATTCTGAGCTTTCATGGCAGGAAGCGCCGCCTTAGTACAGAGAAATACGCCTCTGAGATTAACATTCATTTGAATGTCCCAGTCTTCAATGGAGAGTTCGTCGGCCGCTCCCATTCGGCCCAGACCAGCATTATTTACCAATACGTCGATGCGGCCTTCACGTTCGAGAATAGTCTCAAACGCTCTGGAAACTGCGTGTTCATCTGCAACATCACAGGTTAGTCCCGTGAACCCTGACCCGATTCGCTCTGCGAGACGATCTAGTCTGTCTTGCCGACGGGCTAGGCCATATACCTTGGCACCACGCTCTACTAATGTTTCAGAAAAATCAGCACCCAGTCCGGCACTGGCCCCTGTTACGACGACAATTTTTTGCTGCAGGTCCATAGTTATACTTTTTGGTTTGGTGCAGTCTTCGATGCCACCCCGTTCGCGTGGTTCCCGAATAGTTGATAATGCCGTTCTCTTGGGGGAGTTTATTAGGATGGAACACCCGGAACAGGAAATGGAGCGTTTGCTCGAATCAGGAGGCGTGCGGTTTGAAGGTTACTCTTGCCAAGGGCATCATCTTTCTCCTGCACAGGTCATCGAAGTTTTATCCAGTCATCTCGAAGAGAGAAGGAGAGAACGAATTGATGAAGTGCTTGCAGGAAGAACATATCACATAGCGCCAGTCGTAGAGGGCCTGGTAAACACGGGTAATGTGAGCGCGGTCATGCGCACGTCAGAAGGACTCGGTCTTCAACCCTTTCACATCATAAAAGGCACGGTCAAATTCAAGCATTCTGTGCGTACAACGCAAGGAACGCACAAATGGCTTGATGTTTCGGTCTGGGATACTACGCGAGAATGTACATCGGCCTTGCGCGAAAAAGGGTATCAGATTGTAGTTACCCATCTGGATTCCAAGGCCATTCCGATATCTGAGGTTGACTTCACCAAGCCTACTGCGTTGGTTTTTGGCAACGAAGCGAAAGGTGTATCTGAAGCCATGATCCAGGAAGCTGATCAGACGTGCCTTTTGCCTATGCCTGGATTTGCACAGAGCTACAATATTTCGGTTGCCGCCGCCATGGCACTTTTCGAAGCGCGACGCGCGCACCCGGGAGGCGACCTTTCGAAGGAAGATCGGCAAAGACTGCGGGCCGATTTTTATATGCGCTCCACGCGTCATGCCGAGGACTACCTAAAACGCCACCTTGGACTGAAGTAGCTTGGATTAGCCGTGGCATCGTTAAGCTCGAGGCTAATGTTCAGTACAGAGAATGATTCGTTCAAGCAGCCATTCCAGTGGCCGCTTCTTTATCAGCCGAAGAATGATGGCTAGATAACTTCTGAACATATCGTAGATGCGAAAGTTAAGGGTGATTCAGGCGCCGTAGGTTCAAGTGCGACGTGTATGTATGTCATTTTGTTACGTTTTCTGATTACCCCGTTCCACAATCTGTACACCAATGCGATGCGCATTCGTTTTCTATTTCCCGGCCTGTTTCTGGCCGCTATTTTTATAGGCGCTTGTGCTTCAACTGAGTCCGTAACAGTTGAAGAAGCACCTGTAGAAGAGGTGGGGCCTGCCATCACCATTTTGAACAACCAGGACGGAGTTCTGGTAACAGCTGCGCTGGATTCTGGTACTCTCTCAGAGATTGGCTCGGGAGGACTTCCTGTTTTTCGATCTGTGGCTCAGAATAGGATGGCCATTGCGTTTGACAATGGTTCTAGCTCAGCATTGTACGTGCTCGGAGAAAGGAAGATGACGCCTGTTCTCTTACACGAAGGAGCATCTGGGCTTTCGTACACCGGGGACTGGTCGGAAGATGGGTCTTTGTTCTACTTCGGCTACTACATGCCCGTTGGTAAGAAGATGGGAGACGGAGATATCAACGTCTTTAGTGTCTTGGATTCGTCTATTTCGCGAGTGGGATGTTCGGCGTCCAAAGCCGTGCTTAGCATGCTTCCAGACGGTTCTTTGCTGGTCAGAAATTCGGATAATATCTACCAGGTAAGCGCAGCAGGTTGTGAGACCAAGCGGACCGTGGATGCCCGGAAACTGTATCATGTGACGGTATCCCCGGATGGGGCCCATATGGCTTACATACTGCGCGATCTCGATTACAATCGAGAAACGAAACAATATGAACCGGATTCAACGCTGTACCTGGAGTCCACCACAGGGGGACAACCCGTGAAGGTAGTCGGAGATAAATACAATCCGCGCAATATGGTATGGTCTCCGGACAGTAAAAATATGGCCTATGACGTGTTGCTCCCTGAAGGCAACGGGCAACGGGCCATCTCGATTTATGATATCGATTTGGCATCCAGTGGATATATGATTAGACCCGATGCGCAATCGCCCTCACAAAGTCATGCTTCTTACTCGGCCGACGGCATGCTCATTCTGTTTGAAGGGCGCTCTTCCGATGGAAGCGTCATGTTCATGACTAAAGCTCAGCTTTCGCCCTTTGGACAAGCGATTCTTGGACCGGACGGATCAGAACCCGTCCATGCGGAATGGCTAGATAGTGATTATCTGTTTGTCCGTTTAGATAACGGAGGCACGATCATTTCCCGAGGTGGTTCGACCATTGTTTGGGAAGGAGACGGTAGCGCGGTGTTCGCACAGGTCGATTTGTAGTCTAGCCGCCGAGTTCGGTTTCTAGAATGGTTCGGACCGTGCCTGGATTGGCAGCACCACCGGTACGTTGCATGACTTGCCCCATAAAAAACCCGATTAGTCCTTTTTTGCCGCTTCGATACGCAGCAACGCGATCTGGATGGACCGAAAGCACTTCCGATACAATGGATTGCAGAGCTGATTCGTCCGATATCTGCTTTAACCCGCGGCGTTCTACGATTGCGTCAGGATCATCACCTGAAGCGACCATTTCCTCTAATACTTCCCGGGCCATACGACTCGAAAGCGTATCTGAGGCATGAAGGGACACTAGTTTGGCAAAAGCGGCTGGCCCAAATGCTAAGGCATCGATACCTGTTGTAGGAAGCATGGGTCGAAGCTCATGAATGAGCCAGTTTGCGATGGCTGAGGCCGAGGGGCCGTCGGGTACGGCCGCTTCAAAGAAGGCAGCGACCTTGTCTCTCTGGGCAAGCAAGGCAGCGTCCGCTAGTGAAAGATCGTATTGTCCAGATAGGGTTCGAGCGCGCTGAATCGATGCACTATATAGACCTTCAAGTGGATCCTGTTGGACAGCAGGTTGAACCCTTTTGGGCTTATCCGTTTTGGGTTGTGCAGGTTTAGGCTGAATCGATTTAGCCCAAGTATCCCGAAGCGTGACCGTTCGGTTCCAGACCTGTCGACCCTCTTCGTGGGCTACCGGATCCAGATAGAAAAATCCTTGTCTTTCAAACTGGTACCGCGTTTCCGGTGTGTCATTGACGGTGCTCGGTTCGATGACCGCTTTCACCATCTTTCCAGAATCTGGATTCAGATAGTCCATGAAGGTCTTTCCTTCCTCCGGCTGGTCCACATTGGGCTGCGTAAACAGCCGATCGTAGAGACATACGTCAACCTCAACTCCTTCGGTAGCGGACACCCAGTGAATGGTGCCCTGAACTTTGCGATTTGCTCCTTCACCTGATTGGGTTTCAGGGTCATAAGAACAATGCAATTCAGTTACGTTACCGGCATCATCCTTGACCACGCTATCGCATTGGATGATATATCCATACCGGAGTCGGATCTCTTTTCCAGGGCTTAATCGCCTGAATTTACTTTTGGGTTCTTCCATAAAGTCCGAGCGCTCGATATAGATGGTCCGGGTCATCGGAATCTCTCGAGTGCCTTCCTTGGGAATGTCGTGAGGCCAATAAGAGGCTTCAAGTTGCTCGACTCTGTCTTCAGGAAAGTTCGTTAATATGACTTTTAATGGGTCTAAAACACACATTACACGCGGAGCGAGGGTGTTTAGCTCGTTTCGAACAGCATACTCTAGGAGTGCCAGGTCCACTCGGTTGTTTGCTTTGGCTACTCCGATGAGGTCACAGAAACGCCGAATAGCTTCGGGCGGATAGCCGCGCCGACGCATGCCAGACAGGGTGGGCATACGTGGATCATCCCAGCCATCTACCAAGTCTTCCTGGACCAGCTTAAGCAGCTTTCGCTTACTCATCACCGTATAATCAATGTTCAGTCGTGCCGACTCGTACTGATGAGGTCTTGGTGATGGAAATAGCGCATCAACCAACCAGTCGTAGAGTGGACGATGCACATCAAACTCGAGCGTACATAACGAGTGAGTAATGCCCTCAATGGCATCCGATAA
>DKOG01000034.1 GCA_002469915.1 Bacteroidetes bacterium UBA7368 | reverse complement strand
GATTGATACGATTATCAATCAAAAGTCAACTCACCAGACGGATAAGCCTGTCTTTTGCATTTATGTTGCAATTGGGCAGAAAAACTCCACCGTTGCACAGGTTATGCGCTCTCTGGAAGAGCACGGTGCCATGGAGTACACCGTAATTGTGAATGCGGGTGCTGCGACTCCAGCACCTCTTCAGTATATCGCACCTTTTGCTGGAGCATGTATCGGAGAGCTTTTCCGAGATACGGGTCGTCACGCCCTGATTATTTACGATGATCTTTCAAAGCAGGCTGTATCGTATCGCGAAGTTTCTTTGCTGCTAAGACGTCCACCGGGACGTGAGGCGTATCCTGGAGACGTCTTCTATTTGCATTCCCGCTTGCTAGAACGCGCAGCTAAGATCAACTCGTCTGATACCGTTGCCAAAAACATGAACGACCTGCCTGACTGTCTGAAAGACAAAGTCAAAGGTGGGGGTTCTCTGACAGCACTTCCTGTAATTGAAACACAGGCTGGTGACGTCTCTGCGTATATCCCGACTAACGTAATTTCGATTACTGATGGTCAGATCTACTTGGAATCTGGACTTTTTAACGCTGGTGTGCGTCCTGCTATTAACGTGGGTATTTCGGTATCTCGTGTTGGTGGTAATGCGCAGATCAAGGGCATGAAGAAGGTCTCGGGTACACTTCGCCTCGACTTAGCTCAGTATCGTGAATTGGAGGCGTTCTCGAAGTTCGGCTCTGACTTGGATGCGGCCACTCAACGTCAGCTTACTCGTGGAGAGAAGCTAGTTGAGATCCTGAAGCAGGGGCAGTACGTACCCGTTCCTGTTGAAGAACAGATTGCTATTATTTTCGCAGCTGGTAATGGTCTTTTGGATTCTGTTCCTTCGGATCGTCTGAAAGAATTCGAGAAAGAGTTCATCGAACGGATGCATCTCAAACATCCCGATGCTCTTGGCACGATCGTTTCTTCCGGTGCTGTTTCTGATGATTTGGCTGAAATGCTGAAATCAGAAGCAAACGAATTGGTAGACGTTTATACCGCAACCGAAGCCTGATCAATCCATGGCAAGCTTACGAGACTTACGGGACCGAATTTCTTCGGTAAAGAATACGCAGCAGCTAACGCGTGCCATGAAAATGGTGGCGGCAGCTAAATTGCGTCGTGCGCAGGAGAATATCTTTGCAACGCGTCCATACTCGTATAAGCTTTCTGAGATAATCACGAGGCTGAAGCAGCGTGTGGATACTTCATTGCATCCACTCTTCCAGCATCGTGAGGAAGTGAACAATGTCCTTCTGATCATTGTGACCGCAGATCGTGGTTTGGCGGGAGCCTTTAATTCCAATGTCATTAAGCTGGCAGAACAAGCAATTCGGGAACGATTCGCCGAGCATCATAAAGCAGGAAAGCTGTTTTTGGCCTGTGTGGGTCGGAAGGGATATGAGCACTTTGCTCGGCGCGGTTATCAGATATCTGGAGACTTCAGGGGGGCATTCGACAAGTTGGACTTTCGGACGGCCGATGAAGTAGCATCACTTGCCGAGCACGGCTTCTTGGACGGCCGATGGGACGAAGTTTTTGTGCTCTACAATGAGTTTAAGAATACGATCTCCCAAAATCGTATCGTGGAACCCTTCATTCCAATTCCATCAGAGCGTTTTCTAACTCCGGTTATGGAATCTGAACTGCAGCATCAGAATGATTCACAACCGACCATGTCGAATGATCCGATCTACGAACCGGGTGTTGGTGAGATTTTGAACATTCTCGTTCCTCAATTCCTGAACTATAAGATTTGGCGGATCTTACTTGAATCGAACGCTTCCGAGCAAGGCGCTCGTATGGTTGCCATGGATAATGCGACGACAAATGCCGAAGATCTACTCAAAGACTTGAAATTGAGTTATAACCGGGCTCGTCAGGCTGCCATTACGAAGGAGCTCATCGAGATCACTTCGGGCGCCGACGCAATGGAAGCTGGTTGATTTTAAGTCGAAAAGCTGGAATCGTTTTTGAGAGTTTGCTGGTAAGATTTCGAAATGAAATTCCCACTGTCTTCGTTGACCTGACTCGCAGAAGAACGTAATTTTGACCCCTGTTTGAACAGAGGTCCCTTGCGGGCGTTTAGTCAGCACAACCCGGAGAGGTGGGTGAGTGGCTGAAACCACAGGTTTGCTAAACCTGCGTACCTTTTATAGGGTACCGAGGGTTCGAATCCCTCCCTCTCCGCGACCAACGAAAGCCCCGACTGCGATGCAGTCGGGGCTTTCGTTTTATGAGTCAGAGCCGTTTCGAGTTTGAGCTGCCATTGAGCGGATCGCTAACCAGGATGAATGGTGAGGCTGCACCCAGTCAAGACATTGAGTTCAATGCTGGAGTATTGATCGGGTCTGAATTATCTCGAAGATTCACGATCTAAAAAGCATTTGACCCGTACTATTTGCCATGCTTACAAAACGCATCATACCCTGTTTGGATATCCAAAACGGTCGCACCGTGAAAGGGGTGAACTTCATCAATTTGAGAGATGCTGGCGATCCTGTTCAGTTGGCACGATCCTATGTGCAGCAGGGCGCTGATGAACTCGTATTTTTAGATATTGCGGCTTCACTTGAGACGAGAGGTACGCTTCTTGACTTGGTTCGACGCGTCGCAGAGGTCATTAACATTCCGTTCACGGTAGGAGGAGGTGTCCGAACCGTTGATGATGTTCGGGACTTACTGCAGGCTGGAGCTGATAAAGTGGCAATCAACTCGTCTGCGATCAGTACGCCCGATTTGATTTCTGATATGGCTGCAGAGTTTGGGTCCCAATGTGTGGTCGTAGCCATTGATATTCGCCAGGTTGAGGGCGAGTGGCTCGTGCACTCTCATGGTGGAACGCGACCTACGGAGCTGCGTGCAGAAAAATGGGCCGGAGAAGTTGAACAAAGGGGTGCTGGTGAAATTCTATTGACCTCTATGGATCATGATGGTACCAAGAATGGTTTTGCTCTTGATATAACAGACCGAGTATCCAGAAACGCTTCAATTCCAGTCATCGCCTCTGGTGGCGCAGGAAGTATGATTCACTTTGTTGAAGTGTTTCAAAATGATTCCGCAGATGCGGCACTTGCCGCCAGTATCTTTCACTTTGAGGAGATTTCCATTCCAGATTTAAAGTCTCACTTACACGACTATAAAATTCCCGTCCGGCTATGAAATCAGTCACACTAACCGGTGATCCCATTCGGTTTTCGGCCGATGGCCTGATCCCTGCCGTCATTCAGGATAATTCCACTCGCCGAGTGTTAATGCTCGGTTATATGAATCAGGAATCACTCGATTTGACGTTGCAATCTGGAAAAGTCACCTTTTTCAGCCGTTCAAGGCAACGTCTTTGGGAAAAAGGGGAAGAGTCTGGAAATACCCTTCTCGTCCACGAGATTCGGTCTGATTGTGATGGTGATGCATTGCTCGTTCTGGCTGACCCCAGCGGCCCAACCTGTCATACAGGTGCAGACACGTGCTGGCAGCAAAAAAATGAAGCCAGTGCTGTGTTTTTGAATCGACTGGAAGACATTGTCAGTTCCAGAATTCAAGACGGCGACCCAGCCTCCTATACCGTTCGCCTCGTGAATGAAGGCGTTAAGAAAGTGGCCCAGAAAGTGGGCGAAGAGGGGGTTGAAACTGCACTAGAGGGAGCTACGGGTAACCTTGAACGGTTGGCTGAGGAGTCTGCGGACTTGCTCTACCACCTGATTGTCCTATTAAAAGCGAACGCACTTTCCCTTTCTGATGTGATTTCCGTCTTGGAAAGGCGGCATCGGTGAAATTAGCCCATTCGATGCATCAAGCAGTCGATTGGATGCACCATTAATACCATTCGAAAGAGCCGACTTCTTGAAGTGGGCGGATTCAGGTAGATTGCTTAAGCTGTAGGTCCCTTTCCCGTCACACTCATTGTTCAATGATGCGTCCGCTACTTATCGTTTTCGCAGCACTTTTTTTCCTTTCAGGCAGTGCCATGGCGCAGCAGGCTGTAATTCGTGGGTTCGTCACGGATGAAGCTACAGAGCAGCCACTCCAGGGTGCGACGGTGGTTCTACGATCAGGAGATCAACTGATTCAGGGTGCTGCAACGGACGGAGATGGGTATTTCATTATTAATCGAGTCCGTCCTGGTGCGTATTCGCTTGTGATTTCCTTTATCGGGTATGCGGATTTTTCGGAGGATTTTTCGATTGTCGCTGGGGACGTATTAGAACGAATCGTTGCTTTGCGCCCTGCAACGGGTACGATTGACGAACTTGTTGTAGAAGCTGAAGCGGAAGGAGGGGTTACTGCCGTGGCCGCTGGCCTAGAATCGATAGTCCCCTCTGAAATTCAACGTGTGCCCGTTCCCGGAGTATCGGGTGACTTAGCAGGCTATCTCCAAACGGTGCCTGGTGTTGTGGTACAAGGTGATCGTGGCGGACAATTTTTTGTTCGGGGTGGCGCAGTCGATCAGAATTTGGCCCTGTTGGATGGGTTACCAGTATATATGCCATTCCACATTTTGAGTGTGTATTCCGCGTTTCCGGAAGAACTGGTTGATCGAGCCCAATTTTATACGGGTGGATTTGGTGCCAAATACGGAACGCGTGTTTCTTCGATTCTAGACGTGCGGGCGCGAAACGGTAATAAGCAAAATCTGGCTGGTTCTGTTTCCGTAGCTCCTTTTCTGAGCTCAGCAACGGTAGAAGGTCCGCTTTGGAAAGGGCGCTTGTCATTTGTTGCCTCCATTCGGGAATCGCTCATTGAGCGAATTATGCCGGACATGTTTGGTCAGCGGATGCCCTATCGGTTTGGAGATCGATTTGCTAAAATTCACGGCCTCCTGGGTTCCTCGCATGCCTTTTCCTTTACCTTTCTGGATACCGAAGACCGGGGTGACATAGCGGGTACTAAGAAGACGGTATTTGGTGAGGCCGAAGAAGCCTCTATCAATGACAGTACCGAAGTGGGTTGGACTAATCGAGTATATGGTGGTACCTACACGTATCGCTCCAACGCGTTGCCGATTATTGCAGAGGTCACTGCTGGTGTGTCCGAAATGACGAATGAATTTGGCCCTGAAACTAGTCCTGAAAGAGAATCAGGTATTTCAAGTGTGGATGTGAAAGGACATTTGACTTGGTTGTTACGCAAAGGCGAGGTCACCATTGGATCAACGTATCGGGAGTCTGACTTGACTCTCGTCCTGGATGATCTGTTTCAGGACTATTCATCTACAACCCAGCAATTAAAAGAGCTCAGTTCTTATGCCGAAGGTAAAGTCGATATGTTGGATGGCCGTTTGAGCTTGCAACCAGGCATTCATCTTTATTCACTACCTGACCGATCTGAAAACTACGTTGAGCCTCGCTTTAGAGCTTCATTTTGGCCTGCAGGAAAGACGGGGCGGCACCAGATAAATGCTTCTTGGGGAATGTATCACCAGCGAATCGCTGGGCTTTCAGATGAGCGTGATCTTGGAAATATTTTCTATGCGTGGGTTGCCGGTCAGGAAGACGTAAAGGCTACGGCCGCTATGCACTCCATTCTTGGATATAATATCCAGATTCAACCTTGGATAAGTGCTGCTGTCGAAGGGTACTACAAAGGATACGATCAGCTTTCAGTGCCGATTTTCAGTCCTTTCCCCCAGTTCACAACTAGTCTTCAAGAAGCCAGTGGGCGGGCATTTGGCATTGACGCTCGGGTGAACCTTGAAAATCGGGAGTTCATTTTGGATTCAATCCTGGATGGTTTTGTCAGCTATGCGTACTCGAACGTGGAATACGAAACGGACGCGTTCACCTATCATCCTTCGCATGATCGTAGGCATCAACTAAACGCACTGATGCATGCTCAAAAAGGGGAAATAGGTATCACGGTACAGTGGCAATACGGTTCTGGATTGCCCTTTACCGAGTCGAGTGGATTTGACGTATGGTACTTACTGACTCCTGATGTAGATGTCAGCGAAGAGGTAGGCATAGATCGCATTATGTATTCCAAGCCATTCGGAGGAAGACAACCAACTTATTCCCGAGTGGATGTGTGGCTCGAGCGGAAGGTTGAAAAAGGTCGGTACGTGGGTACGTTACGCGCGGGAGCTATGAACCTATTCAACCGTCAGAATCTCTTTTACTATGACTTGTTTACG
>DKOG01000262.1 GCA_002469915.1 Bacteroidetes bacterium UBA7368 | reverse complement strand
GAAGAATTCCCGTCCCGCGATCACCGCGAATGAATTTGCGGGTGACGGAGTGGATGCCCAATGGATTGTCTACGGTGATGTTCTCGGCGACCAAAAGGTTTCAATTCTTCGCCTTACTGTTCAACCGGGTGCGAAAACAAATTTCTGTCCGGATAGCCCGACACTTTTCCACACCAACGGAGGAAGCGGTCGCATTGGAAAGTTTGAAGTCCGTTACAATCAGAATATGAAGCTTGGCGAGATCTACCCAGAAATCGGATTTATCACGCAATCTGCCCTTTCGAGTGGTGGTGTTGAAATCGAGAACACCGGTTCAGAACCTTTCGTGTTGACCTTCGATTTCCCGCAAAACGCCCACTCCAAAACACCTGGGGTTTAACTTTAGAGTCGGGATTTAGCTATCCCTCAGAGAGTACTCTTATGACGGAGTTACTTGGCTAAAGCTTAAGTTTAAGCACAACTTGGTTGTATATGGATCTGGGAAGTAAGCCCGAGACTCAGATTGCTTTTCTATTCGCTCTCGACCTACGCTTCTTCAATGAGTTTGTCTTTTTCGATCAATTGGGTGATCCCTCTTCCATCCGGAGATTCGAGTCGTATGTTCTTTCTTCTGTGCGAACCGCAATCTCACCCCCTAATGTAATCGTCAAAGCTATGAGGAAGTCTATGATGAAGGCAAATTAACTGAGGAATGAGTAAATTTTCGAAAAACGCAAAAAACTAATAACTCACTCTCTTGAATCTATCACTTGGCAACATTATACTTGTAAAGCAACGAATAATCGCTTTGACCAATACTTTATGAGATATCCCGTTTTTTCACCTTCCTGTACCCTATTGAATCGTTCAAATGAATAAAGCTTACCTTTTTCTACTACTCACCTTGGTTTCGAACTCTTCTGTACTATCAGATGATAGACCAAATATTCTCTGGCTTTCAGCGGAGGATATTAGCACCCATCTGGGATGTTATGGAGATCCGCATGCGATCACCCCGAATCTTGATCAACTAGCTAGCGAAGGGACCCGCTACACCCATGCATTTACAACTGCGGGTGTTTGTGCGCCCTGCCGTTCGACTATCATAACCGGGATGTATCAAAACTCGATCGGGACGCATCACATGCGCTGCAATGCGACATTGCCTACATGGTTAAAGCCCTTTCCTATCTACCTTAAGGAGTCCGGGTATTATTGCACTAATCGTAGCAAGACTGACTACCAGTTTTCCAAACCCAAAAAGACTGAAATTTGGGACGAGTGTGGCGGCAAGGCCGACTGGAAGAATCGCAAACAGGGCCAGCCATTCTTTTCTGTCGTGAATTTCACAGGCTGTCATGAGAGTGGGATCAGCAGCCAAGACAAATACACCAAAGTATCATCCGTGCTGTCTCCTGAGCAGAGGCAAGATTCAGACGCGTTCACCAACATCCCTCCTTACTACCCTGATACACCAGTGGTGCGCGAGGACTGGAAGCGGAACTATGAAAACATCACTGCAATGGACCACTGGGCAGGTGAACTGATCCAGGAACTCAAGGATAGGGGTGAATACGAAAATACGATCATTATTTTCTGGTCCGATCATGGCGTCGGCTTACCTCGTGCCAAGCGCTGGTTGTACGACTCCGGCACGCGGATACCATTTATCGCTCGAATCCCAGAAGCCTTCAGTGTTGATCAGCAAGGTGTGCCAGGTTCAGTGACTGATGAGTTGATCGACTCAACCGATTTTGGACCAACGGTTTTAAATCTGGTAGGTTTGCCGATTCCTAAGTATATACAAGGTCGGGCTTTTTTGGGTGCGAATCTATCACCCGCTCGCAAGTATATTTATGGGGCAAGAGATCGCATGGACGAGCGTTATGATATTATTCGAACCGTAAGAGACCAGCGCTATCGGTATATTCGTAATTTCGAGCCCCTAAAACCCTATTATCAATATATGAACACGCCCGAGAAAGGTGCGACTATGAAGGAGATCCGTAAGGCTGAACAAAGCGGCGAGATGTCCAAGGTGATGGAAAAATTCTCTAGTGATCGAAAGCCAGTCGAAGAGTTCTACGATCTAGAAGCAGACCCACATGAAATCAATAACCTGGCGAATAATCCTGTTCATGCTAAAAAGCTGGCGGAACTGAAAAAGGAACTCGCTGACTGGCAATTCCGAGTCGGCGATATCGGTTTACTCCCCGAGTCGGAAATTGAAAGGAGAGTATCTGAATCGGACTCTACCTATTCGATCCTCCGTGAAACAGGAGATGGCTCGGAATTGATTGGCGAGCTGGTGGAGATTGCGACGAATGCCTCTGATGGCGTGAAAGCAATCCCGGCGTTAGTCAATTCGCTAAATCACGAAGACCCTGCAATAAGATACTGGGGTGCGACCGGTCTAGGTAATTTTGCGGATGATGCAAAATTGGACAATACAATTAAGAGCAGGCTCACTGACTTGCTAGCAGATCCGACGCCAGCCGTACGGATTGCCGCAGGCAGGGGGTTGTGCCGGATGGGGGAAACGGAGAACGCGCTATCGCTGCTAGGCAAAGAGTTATCTGGAGATTTGGAATGGGCGCGACTGGAGGCCGCCATCGCTCTTGATAATCTAGACGAAGTTGCCCGGCCAGTTTTGCGGGAGCTGAAAGGCGCCCTGAAAGATCAGCCAAACAAATACATCATTCGCGTCGCAAACCGTGCAGTTAATGATCTCGAAGGGACGGAGAATAAAGTGCCCTGATACCAATCAGCCATCGACTTATTCAAAAGTTACACTTGCTTAAAGAACTTCCCAAGCCGATTCCTGATCCCAAAAAGAAAAAATAAATTGTAAATCGTAACTTGCAGAAATTTTGTAAGGAATCGGGTTCGAAAGACATTTAAGTCTACTAGTAAATCTGGTATTAAAATCTTATGAATCG